>NZ_LTCZ01000223.1:0-65196 GCF_001583455.1 Rhodococcus sp. LB1
GAACAGGGCCCTGTTCTCGGCCTCGAGCGGCCCATGGGTGATGGCGGCGACCGCCGGGTCACGAGCGAGTTCGACCAGGTCGCGTATCCCGTCGCGCAAACGGGACAGGTCCCGCTCGTCGGAGAGCATCCGGGAGTGAATCTGAGGCTGATCCGCCGGGTCGGCCGAGGTCAGCGTCAACACCCCGCGGGAGAACGCCTGATTCACCCAGACGCCGAACGCGCCTGCCAACGCGCGCATATCAGGATTGGCCATCGCAACGACATTCTGATTCTGCGACACGAACATCATGTCGCCGATGGGGGCGCCGGGCTCGCTGGTGTAGCGGACGCAGACATTGGTGTGTCGGTCGTCCGGGCTCTGGATCCCTGCCTCGTCGATCAGAGGAATCGACACCACCGCCATCGGATGGTCTTGCAGACCTCGCCCGACCGGAAGGTCCTGGCGCACCTCGATCCCCAACGAGCGCAGATGTCCGGACGGACCGATTCCGGATCGCATGAGAATCGCGGGAGAGTGGACCGCTCCGGCGCTGAGTACCACCTCGTCGGCGTGCTCGGTCACCACCGTGCCGTCGACGACGACCCGGACGCCGATCGCGCGGTCTCCGGAGAAGATCACCTGGTCGACCAGGGCATCGCCGCGGATCGTCAGGGTCGAGGACTCGCGAGCGGCCTCGAGGTAGGCGTCGTTGACCGACACGCGCCGGCCGGAGCGGGAGTTGATCGGGTACGGCGAGACACCCATGGCGTGGGGTGCATTGACGTCCGCGGCCCATGCATGACCGGCCGACAGGGCAGCCCTGCACAGCGCGGTATCAACGGATCCCCAGTTCTCCTGGGGCATGCGGTAAATCGGGGTCGGTCCACCTCGGCCGTGATAGGCCTCGTCGCCGTACTCCTCGTCGTCTTCGAGTTTGGCGAAGTACGGCAGGACGTCGTCGGGTCCCCAACCCACGCAACCCCAGCTGACCCAATCGTCGAAGTCCGCCATCGGGGGACGGATCGCGATCTGTCCATTGATCGATGAGCTGCCGCCGACCCCTCTACCTCGCCAGTAGGGCGCAGGCGCCTGCTTCTCGGTCCGTGCCGCATCGAGCCCCGTCCACACCAGATTTTCGGTCGCCGTCGGGTCGAGCAATGCCCTGATCGGGTTGGGTGACCGCCACGCTTGGTGCATCTGCGCCGAGCGATAGTCCGGTCCGGCTTCGAGGAGCAGGACCCGCTTGCCTTTCTCTGCGGAGCGGACCGCGAACGCGGCCCCCGCCGAACCCGCACCCACCACGATGACGTCCCAGCCTGTCTCGGTCACAAAAAACCTCCGTAACGAGTTGCGCGAATGAGGTCTCGGGAAGCACCCGGGTCCTGCCGAGTATGATTCTGTAGACAAAGAGTTCAGTCAATAGTGAATATTCATTTTTTTCTGACCGAATGGAGGTGGCGGTGTCCGTCGACGGCAGCGACAGCGGAGAGAAGGCTTCCCTCATCGAGGACTTCGGTGTGCATATCGGCGGTGCAATGGGCTGGCCCCCCATGGCGGGCCGAGCCGCGGGAGTCCTGATGCTCAGCGAGGCTCCGATGACGATGGCGCAACTGCAGGATGCGCTCGATGCGAGCAAGGGATCGGTATCCGAGACAACCCGGTTGCTCATCACCACCGGCACCGTGGAACGCTTCAAAGAGCCGGGAAGTCGCCAGTTCGTCTACCGATGGCGCGACGATGCCTGGATCGGATGCCTACAGCACCAACTCGAGCAGACCACCGAACTGCTGGCGCTGGCGGAGAGTGCCCAAACCCGCGGAAAGACCCTCCCACCCGAACAGCGCGCCCGCTTCGACGAAATGCATGCGTACTACAGCTTCATGGTCAGCCGACTCGAGTCGCTGCTTGCGGAGTACACGGCAGGGTTCAACGCTGCGCGACCATGAGCGAACAGGCAGGCATCACCGAGAGCAAGTCTACGAATCCGAGCCACCCCGGAGTAGTTCCAGCTCGAACCACAGTTCGGCGCGGGTAGCGGGCGAGTTCAGCGAGACGCCCAGAAGATTCTCGATTCGATCGAGGCGTCGCCTCAAAGTGTGTCGGTGAATTCCGAGGTCCTTTGCCGCGGGGTCGGTTTGACCGTTGTGAGTCAGCCATGAACGCAGGGTTCGACAGAGGCTTCCCTCCCGTCCCGCGCTTCCGGCGTCCTGCAATACCGAGAGATGGTTCTCCGCATAGGATCGCGCACGGTACCTGTCGAGATACGAGGCGAGGCCCTCACCGCCGAGTTGAGCGAAGTGCAGCGCCCCCTCGTTGCGTTGTGCGGCTTCGTCCGCAGCCTGCCGGCTCTCCCGGCGGGCGCGGACGAACTCGTCCCACCACGCGTTCTCCGAGATTCCCAGCCGGAGGTCGGAAACCGTGACGAGCCTCGAAACCGACTTTTCAACTGAGGCTTCGGAGACCACCACCAGCAGGTGGCCTTCGACCCGACCGAAGATGGCTGCCCCGCTCGGCCCGGTGTCGAGGACCGCGATCGCGCTGTTCAACGCACTCTGTGAACCCACAGCCGTGATCACCTTGACCGGTTCGGACGGAAACCCACCCCACAGATCCTGGGAAACCTCTCGGGTCGCGGCCATCTGGCCCGCGATCAGGAGCCGAAGGGCCGCGGCTCGAGCGCGGGCGAGTGCTCGCTGGGTCTCGTCGGTTCTGCGTACGAACAACGTCAGGAGGGAGGCTGCCACCGTCACGACCCCGTGGTCCAGCGATCCGACCACACCCTGACGTCCCGCAACGAGATACCCGAGCACTCTGCCATCCACCGCCGCCAGCGGATGAGAGATGATGTCCTCACCGCCCTCCGACGAGAACACGACTTCGCCCGGGCGTGCGATGCGTTGCGGTGCAGTGCGGTTCACTGCTCCACGCACAGTGCGGTGCGAGCCGTGCACGACGTGCCCTGCTGCGTCGAGCAGAGCGGCCCAGCCGCCGATGAGTTCCGCCGTGCGGCGCACGAGGGTCCTCGCACCGTCCGCGGCCAGCGTCGCGTGAATCAGCCGGCGCTGCTGTTGATGCGTGCGCTGCAACCGGGCGTGATCGTCGGACGAGAGGGCCTGCGATACAGCCTTTTCCAAGACAATGAACGGAACAGCGAGGGGCACTTCCAGCAACGGGAGCTGTTCGGCGCGGGCCGCCGCGACAAATGCGTCCGGGACGGTGTCGAAGCGCAGCCCGACGCCGAAACCCACCGCCGCGACACCTGCCGCAACCAGTCGCCGCACCCGCTCCTCTATGGCCTCGGCGTCGGCGGGTAGCGACACCCCAGTGGTGAGGAGAAGTTCACCCCCGCTGAGGAAGGCCGTGGGATCTTCCAGCTCGGAGACGTGCGCCCAGCTCAGCTCGCGTTCGACATGCTCCTCGCCGGCCCGAACGGTCAGGTTGAAGGCTTGGGTGTCGCAGAGTTGGCGGACTGTGATCGGCATGCACCCAGTGTGCCATTCTGGCGCATCAGTGAAACCGCTCTGCCCACTTCGGCCACTGTTGGTTGTCGGCCCTCGACGGAACACTTGCTGAAGACATCGACCGGAGATGCGTGAAAGCCGAACCCATTGGATCGGCCGTCATCGTCGGGTTCCTCAACGCCCATGGGAGCATTCATGACCGACTTCACCTATCGACTTGCCCAGAAGAGGCACCTCGCCACCACGCTTCCCGGGCCGCGTTCCGCCGAGATCGCAGCCCGGCGCAAGAGCTTCGTCGCTGCAGGCGTCGGTTCCTCGGTGCCCGTCTACGCGGTCGACGCGGACGGTGGAGTCATCGTCGACGCGGACGGTAACTCCCTGATCGATCTCGGCGCCGGAATCGCTGTGACCAGCGTCGGCGCATCGAACCCCGCCGTAGCGGCCGCGGTCGCGGAGCAGGCGCAACGCTTCACTCACACCTGCTTCATGGTGACCCCCTACGAGGGGTACGTGCGGGTCGCCGAGGAACTCGCCGCGCTGACCCCGGGAGACCATGAGAAGCGTTCGGTGCTGTTCAACTCCGGCGCGGAGGCTGTCGAGAACGCAATCAAGATCGCTCGACTTTCGACCGGCCGGACAGCAGTGGTCGCGTTCGACCACGCTTATCACGGCAGAACCAACCTCACGATGGCACTGACGGCGAAGTCGATGCCGTACAAGGCGCACTTCGGTCCGTTCGCACCCGAGGTGTACCGCATGCCCGCGTCGTACCCGTACCGCGACGAGTCCGGCCTCACGGGCGAGCAGGCCGCGGGCCGGGCGATCACGCAGATCGAGAAGCAGATCGGTGCCGACTCGGTGGCCGCGATCATCTACGAGCCCATCCAGGGTGAGGGTGGCTTCATCGTGCCTGCACCGGGATTCCTGCCCACCCTGGTCGCCTGGGCGAAGGAGAACGGCGTGCTCTTCATCGCCGACGAGGTGCAGACCGGCTTCGCGCGGACCGGCGCATGGTTCGCGAGCGAGCACGAAGGCGTGGTTCCCGACCTCATCACCCTGGCAAAGGGTATCGCGGGCGGCATGCCGCTGGCGGCGGTCACCGGCCGCGCCGACCTCATGGACTCGGTACACGCCGGAGGGCTCGGCGGAACCTATGGCGGAAACCCGGTGGCCTGCGCGGCCGCGCTCGCCACCATCGACACGATGCGGGAATGGGACCTACCGGCCCGCGCGCGCCAGATCGAGAATTCCGTCAAACCGCGCCTCGAGGCTTTCGCGAAAGAGGTCGGTGTCATCGGAGAGGTACGCGGGCGCGGCGCCATGCTGGCCATCGAGATCGTCCGGCCCGGCACCACCGAACCCGACCCGGAACTGACCAAAGCGGTTGCTGCCGAAGCCTTGTCACAGGGAGTCATCATCCTCACCTGCGGCACGTACGGGAACGTCATCCGCCTGCTGCCACCCCTGGTCATCGGCGACGACCTACTCGACGAGGCCCTCACCGTCCTCGAAGACGCGGTTCGCGCGCACGCGCATCGCTGATCCCACGCGCGGCCAACGATCACCTCGACACCTGAAGGAAAGACACATGACCGACACCCAGACCCTTCTGGCCTCACTTCCGACCGACCTGTGGATCGGTGGCGAGCAGGTGCCGGCCACCGGCGGCAAGACGTTCCCGGTCCGCAATCCCGCAACCGGCGAGGTACTCATCGAGGTGGCCGACGCGACCCCGGAGGACGGCGTACGGGCGCTCGACGCCGCCGCGCAGGCGCAGGCCCGATGGGCATCGACGCCGGCACGCGAGCGTTCCGAGATACTTCGCCGGGCCTGGGAATTGGTCATCCAGCGCCGGGACGACTTCGCGTTGCTGATGACGCTCGAGATGGGCAAGCCTCTCACCGAGAGCTACGGAGAGGTGACGTACGGCGGTGAATTCCTGCGCTGGTTCTCCGAGGAAGCAGTGCGGATCAACGGCCGCTACACGCAGTCACCGTCGGGCAACGGCCGGATTCTGGTCACGAAGGAACCGGTAGGCCCCACGCTGGCGATCACGCCGTGGAACTTTCCTCTTGCGATGGGCACCCGGAAGATCGCACCGGCATTCGCGGCCGGGTGCACGATGGTGGTGAAGCCCGCCGCCGAGACACCGCTGACGATGCTGCTGCTCGGCGAGGTCTTCCAGCAGGCAGGCCTGCCGGCGGGCGTGCTCTCGATCCTGCCGACCTCGAGTTCGTCCAAGCTCACCGCTCCGATGTTCGACGATCACCGACTTCGGAAGGTCACCTTCACCGGCTCCACCGGCGTGGGAAAGATCCTGCTGCAGCAGTCCGCCACGCGTGTGTTGCGGACGTCGATGGAATTGGGTGGCAACGCGCCGTTCGTCGTATTCGCCGATGCCGACGTCGACGAGGCAGTCGAGGGCGCGATGGCTGCGAAGATGCGTAACACCGGTGAGGCGTGCACAGCCGCCAACCGGATCCACGTCGACAACGCGGTACGAGCCGAGTTCATCGAGAAGCTGACCGCTCGTATGAAAGCACTGAAGGTAGGGCCCGGGGACCTCGACGGCACACAGGTGGGGCCGCTGATCACCGAGAAGCAGCGGTCGAGTGTCGCAGAGTTGGTGACGGACGCCGTGGACAAGGGCGCTGTCGTCACCACCGGCGGCTGCAACGCCGCCGGCGAGGGCTATTTCTACGAGCCGACGGTATTGGCTGACGTGCCGGCCGGCGCGCGGATTCTGAAGGAAGAGGTCTTCGGGCCGGTCGCAGCCGTCATCGGGTTCGACGGCGAGGACGAAGGCGTCGCCGCGGCCAACGACACCGAATTCGGTCTGGCTGCGTACATCTACACCGAAAACCTCGACCGTGCGCTGAGGGTGTCCAGCGCACTCGAGTCCGGGATGGTCGGCGTCAACCGGGGCATCATCTCCGATGTCGCGGCACCGTTCGGAGGGGTGAAGGAATCGGGGCTCGGCCGTGAGAGCGGTAGCGAAGGTATCGAGGAATACCTCGAGATCAAGTACATCGCGCTCCGCTAGCCGGGCAACCCACAACGTCACACGCACCGGCACTTCGATGATGAGGACACGACGATGACTCTCCAGACCGATACCACGGTCGACTATTCACCCACGGCGTCAGGACATCCACAGGTCACGTTCGAGCACACCGCCGCCGGCATGGCGGCGGTGGTGGGGTGGCCCGCGACGGAACCCCTGCTGGTCGATGTCTGCGCGATGTTCGAAAGCTTCGGTCTCCGCACCGCAGCGCATCGCCAGGTTTCCACCGACGATGCCGAGGGCACCGGATCGGTGCACGAGTTCGCCTTCGCGGGATCGTCGTTCTCCGACCCGGTGCTCAATCACATCGCGGCGGCGTTCGAGGCAGGTTCGGCCGGCCGGTGGAGAATCGATCAGTACGCCCGTCTCGTCGCGACAGCGGGGATCGACTGGCGCGAGGCCGTGCTCGTCCGCGCGATGTGCCGCTTTCTCCGGCAGACTCAACTCGGATTCTCCGAGACCTATCTCGTCGACTCGCTGGCGAGTAATCCCGATTTCGTCCGTGCCCTGGTCACGCTCTTCCGGGCACGGCTCGATCCCGCTCGGACCGGCGACCCCGAGAGGGCGAACGCCGCTCTGACCGACCTGGTCGACAGCGCGACCACCCTCGACGAGGACAGAATCCGACGAGCCCTCCAGGCGTTCGTCCTGGCCGTGGTACGCACCAACTGGTTCCAGCGCGACACGCGGGGACAACCGAAGCCCTACCTCTCCTTCAAGATTGATTCCGGGCGGTTGGCCACACGAGGGCGAGTAGTTCCCTTTCGTGAAATCTTCGTTCACTCCGACGAAGTGGAAGGGATCCACGTCCGAAGCGGCGCTGTGGCACGCGGTGGTCTGCGCTGGTCGAACCGTAGCGAGGATTTCCGGACCGAAGTGCTGGGTCTGATGAAGACCCAGTCGGTCAAGAACGCCCCTATCGTCCCGATGGGAGCCAAGGGGGCGTTCGTCGTTCGATCGGCCGACACCCCGGCGCGGACGGGATACGCGACCTTCATCCGCGGGCTCCTCGACATCACCGACAACATCGTCGACGGGGCCGTCGTCCATCCGGCCGACACTCTGTGCCTCGACGGCGAGGACGCGTACCTCGTCGTCGCCGCGGACAAGGGCACCGCCACCTTCTCGGATCTGGCGAACAGCATTGCGGCGGAGTATAACTTCTGGCTCGGTGACGCGTTCGCGTCGGGCGGCTCGGCGGGATACGACCACAAGGCCATGGGCATCACCGCGCGCGGAGCGTGGCCGTCCGTCGAAAGGCACTTCGCGGAGGCAGGCCACGATATCGACACCGACGAGTTCTCGGTCGTGGGCATCGGCGACATGTCCGGCGACGTGTTCGGCAACGGGATGCTGCTGTCGCGGAACATCAGGCTCGTCGGTGCGTTCGACCACCGGCACATCTTCCTCGATCCCGACCCCGATGCCGCCGCGTCGTACCGCGAACGCGAGCGCCTCTTCGGACTGCCGACGTCGTCCTGGACGGACTACGACCGCGAGAAGATCTCCACCGGTGGCGGCGTGTGGTCTCGGTCCGCGAAATCGATCACCCTGTCACCCCAGGTGCGGGCGCGCCTCGGCATCGAGGCCTCGTCGCTCGACCCCGACGAGCTGATCCAGGCGTTGCTACGCGCACCGGTCGACCTGCTCTGGAACGGCGGCATCGGCACCTACGTCAGGGCTGCGAGCGAGACCGACGTCGACGCACAGGATCCGGCCAACGATCGCGTACGAGTGTCGGCAGGGGAACTCCGGTGCGCGGTGATAGGCGAAGGCGGCAATCTCGGATTGACGCAGCAGGCCAGAATCGACTACGCGGGTGAAGGTGGGCGCATCAACGCAGACTTCATCGACAACGCGGCGGGAGTCGCCACCTCGGATTTCGAGGTGAACATCAAGATCGCGCTCGACGCAGCCGTGCGAGCGGGCACCCTCTCGCCGGAACGACGGTCGTCCCTGCTGGCGCAGGTCGCAGACGACGTCGCCTCGCGAGTACTCGACGACAGCGCGAGCCAGATCCTGGCCATCAGCCTCGCCTCCGCACAAGCCCGTCATCTCCTCGACAGGCACGTCCGGTTGATCGGCAACCTCGAAAAGGTCGGCGGAATCAATCCACGTACCGAGGGACTGCCCTCGCCCGCGGAATTGAAGCGCCGCGCGACCTCGGGTCACGGACTCACGCGACCGGAGATCGCGATTCTCCTTGCGCAGTCGAAGAATTTGGTCTCCCAGGAACTGCTCGCTTCCACCGTGCCGGACGACGAAGTATTCGCTGCGCGCCTCACCGACTATTTTCCGGACGCCATCACCGGGAACGTTGCCGCTCAGATCGCCGCCCATCCCTTACGACGGGAGATCATTGCGACGTCGATCGCCGACGAGCTGATCAACCGCGTGGGCCCGGGAGCCATCTTCTGGCTACAGGAGCGCTTCGGAATCACCACTTCGGAGGTCGCTTCGGCATACGCTGCCGTGAGCGCGATCTACGAGCTGGATGTGCTGTGGGAACGGGCACTCGAGGGTCCGGGCACCGGTATCGAACGACCGGAGTCACTACTCGACACCAGCTGGTTGATCGAACACGCCGTCTCGTGGTTGCTGCGCCGACGACGTGGAATCGTGGTACCGGAGAGGGAGATAGACCGGTTCGCCGATTCGGTCCGCAAGCTCGTCGAACTCCCCCGGGGCGAACGCCCGCTCGATGCAGATCTTCCCGGTGCGCTCCAGTTCGCGGACACCGCGGACTTACTGGGAATCTCGGTGGAGCGGGTAGCCGAGGTGCATCACGAACTCGGGCAGCGACTCGGCATCGGCTGGGTGGTCGACGCGTTGTCGGATCGCACGGGTTCCACCCACTGGGATGTGCTGGCCGCGGCGGCGGTGCACGACGACCTGTCCGACCTGCACCATGCGCTGACAGTCCGGGTGCTGCGTGACGACGGCACGGCGACGGGGAACGCAGTCGCTGCGTGGTGCGAGGCCCATTCGCGCGATCTGCATCGCTTCGAACTCGTCGTGGATGCGGTTCGCGGGGACGGCGAGGTCGACCTGGCGAAAACCTGCGCAGTCACCGCCGCGCTGCGCGCTCTCGACAACTGAACGAATTCGGCCGGCGGATCCGCGACACGCGGTTCCGCCGGCCGCTCTGCATCCCCACGATCCAGGAGCCGATCATGACGTCCTCTTGCCTGCCGGGCTCACCCTCCCGCCACATCCTCGATCGTCTTCGCGCAGTCGGCGTCGGCAGCGGCGACACCGTCCTCGTGCAGGTCGAGGACGAACGGGACCGCAGAATCGTCATGGATGCAGTCGGATTCGCGGACGCTGCCGTGGCAGTGCCTACGACACCGCTCGAGGACAGGGTCGTGGATCGCATCTGTACTGCGGTGAACGCGGATGTGATCCTCACCGACCGCCCTCTGGAGTGCTCACGTTTCATGGAGCAGATCGTGTTGGAACGGGTTGCGAAGCGTTGGCCTGGTTGCACGTCCCGATCACCTGGCATGCGATTCCGGGGTCCCCGGAGGACGCACCCGACGAACAATGGAAGTGGGAAAAGTGACATCGAGTAACACCATCGATACCTGGACGGACGAATCGGCGAGTGGTGGGCGAAGCCCGGAATTGCCCTACACCGCGGCACGATCCTGGTTCCTGATCTCCGGAGCGTCCGACCTGCCGCAGTCGATGGGGTCCGGCGCCGACGTCGATATCCTCGACCTGGAAGACGCCGTACCTCCCGCCGAGAAACTCGCTGCACGCGCCCAAGTCGTGAACGCGCTTCACCATCGGCGCGCGTGGGTCCGTATCAACGACGTCACGACCGAGTTCTGGAAGGACGACGTCGCGGCACTCCGTGATTCACCAGGTCTTCTCGGCGTCATGCTCGCGAAAACCGACTCGGCGAGCGATGTCGACAAGATCACCGAAGGACTTCGTGTCACCACACCGGTCATTGCCTTCATCGAGTCGGCCGCAGGTCTCGAGGCTGCAGGAACGATCGCCACCCACCCGCGGGTGGGTCGGCTGGCATTCGGAAGCGGAGACTTCCGCATGGACGTCGGAGCCGGTATCGACCGTAACGCACTGACGTACGCACGTTCTCGGCTGGTCGTGGTGAGTCGGGCGGCGGGTCTGCCCGCTCCGATCGACGGGCCGACCGTGCCCGATGATCAGATCCTCACCGTCGACGAAACGGAGTATGCGGCCGGTCTGGGTATGACCGGCCGCATGTGCTTACACGCGTCACATGCCGCCACGATCAACACGGCCCTCAGTCCGACCGGTAGGGAGATCTCGGACGCGAAAGAATTGATCACGCTGCTCGGACCCGATGGAGCCAACGCACGAAAGGGAAGCGATCTGCCTCGGCTCGCCAGGGCTCATCGAGTTCTCGACCGTGCGAGGACATTCGGACTGAATACCCTCGCACCTGAGATGCACTGAACCACTTCGTGCTTCGCCGAACATCGACGGCGCCAGGGGAAGGGCTCACCGAGCTGCCGATCTCGCTGACGGGCCGGCGGAACAGTCGGCCCGTCAGCGGATGCGTCACGGAGCGGGCCGTCTCGGGTACTCGCACACGATGAGGGCGAGTACCAGCTCGGCGCGCACGCACGCCGAGGTCAACGAGCACTCGAGAATGCGCTCGATTCGAGTCACTCGGGCGCGCAGAGTATGGCGGTGAATCCCCAGGACCGCTGCCGCGGATTCGATGTGCCCATTCGCTTCGAGGAGCGCCCGAAGGGTCGGCAGCAGGGCGGTACGGTTGACGCGGTCATAGTCGTCCACACGCCCGAGTGTCGATTCGCCCACCACTCGTAGTACCTCACGACACGGCGTCGACACCAAGAGCTCGCCGCCCGCGATCTCCCCGAAATCCAACACGGCGGTTCCGCCGGAGGCGGCGGCCGCAGCAACGTGTGCCTGCCGCGAGGCATTCGCCACCTCAGCGACAGGCTGCGCTGCGCTCAGCCCGACACGCAACTGGGAGCGAATCGCGGGAGGCAAGTCTGCGAGCAACTCTCTGCATCCTTCGACGTCAATGTCACCGCTCAGTAGCGCTGTGATCCGGGAGGCATTCTCGTAGAGGAAGAGTGGCCGCCCGGAACTCTCGATTTCGTGGGTGAGCACCGTCCTCACGAGCGCGAGGTCGGCTGCCGAAAGGCCACCGGCATGAACACCGAGAACGCGAACCGAACCATCGATACCTGCAGCTGCCGCGAAGTACACATGCGGCGCCACGGCGTCGGTGGGCATGGTTGGATGTCCGATGACCGATGCACCTACTTCCCGCTGATCGCCATCGGCATCCATCCCGGGTTCACTGCGGTGGTTCCTTCACGATCTGCTTGTCTTGTCGCCCATATAGAGCACGTCGGCGACAGGTTCGCCGGCCCGGAGACGGGCAAGGGTTTCGGGTTCGGCAGCGTCGGACGCGAGGGCCAGATCGACGATATCCGCCGCACCGTCCGGGGTCAGGACCAGGACACCGTTGTCGTCGGCGAGGACGATATCGCCAGGGCTGACGGAAACACCGCCGACCACGACCGGTACGTTGATCGCGCTGTTGTCGCCGTCATGCCTCTTGGTGGTGAGAACTGAAGTGCCGCGTGCAAATATCGGCAGCCCTCCCTCTCGCAGTTCGACGATATCGGTTACCACTCCGTCGACGACGATTCCGACCGCGCCGGCGGACAGCGCCGCACAGGAGGTGACAGCTCCGACCGAAGCGTGAACCGCGTCGCCTCCCATGTCGACGACCAGCACATCGCCGGGCGTCAGGGCACTCAGTGCGTGATTCATCGCGACCGCATCCGCATCCGCAATGCGCACCGTCAGTGCGCGGCCCACCACACGCACATTGGCGAGAAGCGAGCGGATGGCCGGATCCACAAACCCCTCTTCGAGGTAGTGCCCGATGGTCGGAAAGCTGACCCGGCGGAGTTTGGCCAGCAGCGCCGCCGAGGTGGGCAGTGTCTGCCGAGACGTGGACGATGGAACTCGAGACATCATATTCCTTCCGGGATCGAGTCTTCGGCGAGGACGGCGACGCACTCGATCTCCAAGGCGATGCCGAAAATATTGACGCACACGGTGGTACGGGCGGGCAGGTCGCTGCCGAAGAACTCCGAATAGACCGCGTTGTACGGCTCCAACTGCCCCGGGTCGGTGAGGTAGGTGTTCACTTTGACCACGTTCTGCAGGGAGGATCCCGCCTCACGCAATGTCGCCTCCAGATTGGCCAGAGTCTGACGCACCTTGTCGTCGAAGGCGTCAGGCTGATCGCTGAGGTTCGAGATGGCGGGGAGTTGACCCGAGGTGAACACGAACCCATTGGCCACCACTGCGTGAGAGAACGGTCCGACCGGACGCACATCGCCGGACACTACGCCTATGCGCCGCATCAGACCCGGACCCGCTGAGGATCCGCCTCCGGGAGAGAGTTCTCTGCCGGCGCTTCGTCGGCCGAGTCGAGGCTGTTCCGCAGCGTTTCCGTCAGCAGTAGCAGAGCAACGATTGAGACGGCCGCCGATCCGATCATGTACCAGGCCACGGAGGACCCTGAGCCCGTTGCACTCAGGAGCGCCGTCGTGATGGCGGGGGTTGCGGCACTCCCCAGCAGTCCGGAGAGCATGTACGCGATGGACAGGCCCGAGTACCGGACCCGGGGCCCGAACAGCTCGGCCAAGAATGTGGCGATGGGGCCGTAGTTGGCCGAGAAGGCGGTCATCATCATGATGTAGGCGAAGATCACCATCGGGACGGACTTCGTATCCATCATCCAGAACATGGGGAAGGCGACGAGAGCCTCCGCGACAATGCCGCCGATGATCACGGGTTTGCGCCCGATGCGGTCGGACAGTGCGCCGAACGCCGGAATCATGAACAGCCCTGTGGCGCAAGCAATCAGAACCGCCAGCAGCATGGTGTCGCTGGAGAATCCGAGCTGCTGTTTGCCGTAGGTGAGTCCGAAGGCCACCATGATGTTGAACGCGGTGCCCGTGGACAAGGTGGCAATACCGCCCAGCAGAACCTGCTTCCAGTACTTGCGCATGAGAACGACGAAGGGAATCTTGGCTTTCGCGCCGGCTTCCTTGACCGCTTGGAACGACGGTGTCTCTTCCAGAGTCAAGCGGATGTAGAGGCCGACGGCCACCAGGAGAGCGCTCGCCAGGAACGGAATACGCCAACCCCAGGTAAGAAGAAATTCCTCCGGCGAGTTCGCGGCGATGATCAGGAAGACCAGATTGGCGATCAATGTTCCGCCGGGAACCCCGACCTGGACCAATGAGCCGTAGAATCCACGTTTCGTCTTGGGAGAGTGTTCGACCACCATCAGAACCGCGCCGCCCCATTCGCCACCGAGCGCGAGGCCCTGAATGACGCGAAGAGTCAACAGCAGGATCGGGGCCATGATGCCGATCGCCGAGTAGGTGGGTAGCAGTCCGATCGCGAAGGTTGCCGCACCCATGGTGATCAGGGAGATCAGCAACATGGACTTGCGGCCCAACTTGTCACCGAAGTGGCCGAACAGCGCCGCGCCGACGATCCGGGCGACGTACGCGGCGGCAAACGTGCCGAAGGCCAACATGGTTCCGACGAGCGCGTCGAAGCTCGGGAAGAAGATCTTGTTGAAGACCAGGGCCGAGGCCGTGGCAAAGACAAAGAGGTCGTACCACTCGACGGTTGTGCCGATAACACTGGCCGTGGCGATCTTGCGCATCTTGCTCTTGATATCTTGCGACGCCGGGCCGCCGACTGCAGATTGAGCCATGGGTTCTCCAAAGAACGGCTGGGAAAGAGTGACGGGTAGCTGACCACTCCCGATGGCATCAACTATCCGCTGTGACAGGGGACACGTTCAATAGGGAAACACACACTGTTTACACCTTCCCGGTGGGCAGATTCCCACCTCCCGGTCCAGCTCGGTGCGGCCGCAGCACATTGAGCCTGCATTGCAGCAATGCGGTGATCCGGAGCCGTTCTCGTAGAGAACGACTGGCCGCCTGGCACCCTCGAGTTCCCGGGTGAAAAGCGACGTGACGATCGTGACATCTGCTGGAAACATCTGTCCGCATGCACAGCCACGACTCGCACCGGGCACAGTCGTGATATCGATCACCGGTGCGTCTGCTGCCGGCCCGCGAGCACCTGCACTCGGTGCCGAACGGCGAACCATCCCGCGATCAGTGCCGGGATCACGACGACGACCGACGCGACCGTGTACGTCCCGACCGGATAGTCGAGCGCCATGAGAACCAGGACCGCAGCGACGAACACCAGCGTCGCGTACGACGAGTACGGGGCGAACGGCATTCTGAACGCCGGGCGTTCCGCCACTCCGCGAGTCGCCCAGCGGTGCAACTTCATCTGGCACAGCACGATCACCGCCCACGTCGTCAGCGTGCCGAGCGAGGAGACGTTGATCGCGATCTCGAAAGCGTGATCGGGGACGACGTAGTTCAGTCCCACCCCGATCAGCGTCACCACCGCTGTGAGGAGGATTCCGCCGTAGGGCACGCCGGAGCTGCTCATGCGAGCGGTGAACCGTGGCGCCGTCCCGCTCATCGCCATCGCCCGCAGGACTCTGCCCGTCGAGTACAGTCCGGCATTCAGACTGGACAGTGCCGCGGTCAGCACCACGAAGTTCATGACGTTGCCGGCGCCGGTTATGCCCAGCTGGGTGAAGAACGTGACGAACGGGCTCTGCGTCGGGCTGTAGTCGGTGTACGGCAGGAGCAGGACGAGCAGCAGCACGGCACCGACGTAGAACACCATGATGCGGACGATCACACTGTTGATCGCGCGCGGCATGATCTTGGCCGGATTCGGTGTCTCTCCCGCTGCGATGCCGACCAGTTCGATGCCGGAGTAGGCGAACGTGACACCGACGATCACGATGACCAGGGGAAGCATGCCGTTCGGGAGCCATCCACCGTTGTCCGAGATGAGCGTGAATCCGGTCGCGTGACCGTCGACGGGGAAGCGGAGCGCCACGACGATCCCGCCGATCACCAGGAACGAGACGAGCGCCACGACTTTGATGATCGCGAACCAGAACTCGAGTTCCCCGAAGACTTTGACGGACAACAGGTTGACGAACAGGACGATCGCCAACGCACCCAACGCGAGCACCCACTGCGGAACCGACGTGAAGAAGTGCCAGTAGTGGACGTAGATCGCGGCGGCAGTGACATCGACGATCGAGGTGATCGCCCACAGCATCCAGTACATCCACCCGGCGACGAACGCCATCTTCTCGCCGTAGAACTCCCGGGCGTAGGACACGAAGGATCCGGACGTCGGCCGATGGAGCACCAGCTCGCCCATCGCGCGCAGCATCAGGAAGGCGAAGAAGCCGGTGACCGCGTACACGACTACCAGGGCGGGCCCGGCCGAGGCGAGGCGGCCGCCGGCTCCGAGGAACAGTCCCGTTCCGATCGCGCCGCCGATCGCGATCATCCGGATCTGCCGGGTCTTGAGGTCCTTCTTGTAGTCGCCGTCCCCCTCGTGCGACAGGCGTGCCGAGGAGTCCGACGGAATGTGTACCGCAGGCGATTCGGGTGAATGGCTCGTACTCACAGTGCTCTCCTAGTCCAGTCGAACAGGTTTGATCGAGTCGAAAAGGTCGCCGGGGCCGGGATTCGACGGCGGCGTGGTTCCACCGAACTGATTCATGACCCCCCACACCGCGTTGAGGCCGGTGGTGACGGCACCTTCCGCCCATCCACCGGTGAACGAGATGTCGTCACCGGCGAGATAGATCCCCTTGTGCCCGGGTTCGAAGTCCGACTGTTCGAAGTGTGTGAACAACCGCTCCTGGTAGCGGTAGTGCCCCGGCAGGTTGTCACTGAAGGCACCCATGAAATGGGGATCCGCCTCCCACGAGACGGTGACCGGTTCGCCGATGATGTGCGAGGCGATGTCGACACCGGGGTAGATCTGGGCGAGCGAATGCAGCATCATCTTCACGCGCTCGTCGGCGTCGAGTGGCATCCACTTGAGGGAGTCGTCGTTCCAGGTGTACGACAGGCAGATCAACGCCGGCTTGTCCGGTCCGTCGTCGAGCAGATACGTGCCGCGGGTGATGCGGTCGGTGAGGGTCGTGCTCATGACGTCGCGACCCGTCTCGGGATCGACGTCCTTCCAGAACGGGCGATCCACCATCACGAACGTCTTCGAGGCCTGCATGTAATGGCTACGTTCGATTGCCATCCAGAGCTTCTGGCTGAACAGCTCTTCACTGCACTCGATACGGGCCGACAGCAGCCACGACTGACAGGTGACGACGGCCGCGTCGTACGATTCTTCGTTTCCCCACCGATCCATGATCGCGATCCGGCCGGGACCACCGCTGGGCGTACGGTCGCGCCCGATCCGCTGCACCCCGGACCGGGGTGATCCGTTGTGGAGGGAGGCGAGAGTCGTTCCGTCCGGCCAGTGGACGAGGTCTGCGGGAGCGTGGTTCCACAGCCCGTGGGGCACCTGATCGGCGCCGCCCACGATGCGCTGCTGGTGCGCGTCCGCGTCGACGTAGACGACACGCAGGACCTCGAGCATCGAGTCCGGGAAGTTGGTATCCCATCCGCCGGTGCCGAATCCGACTTGCCCGAACGCCTCCCGATATTCGAAGGGCAGTGCGGAGAAGGCTTTCGACGATTCGAGGTATCCGTAGAAGGACATGCCGTCGAACGCAGGCACCAGCTCGTTCCAGATGCGTTTGATCTTCTTCAGGTCGCGGTCTCGGATTGCGGTCTGCATCTCCGTGAAGGCGGCCCGCTCCTCGAGGCAGTCACTCCATGCCGCGGAGACGTCGTGGAAGAATTCGGGCAGCCCGTCCGGGGTGTGGGCGTAGTGTGCCTTGCCGCCCAGCTCGACGACCGTGCTCGAACTCGCGTCGGTCAACGGGTTGGGGAACGGTGCGGTGTTCAACCCGAGCAGATCGACGTAGTGGAAGAACGTCTGCCCCGACACCGGGAACCGCATCCCGCCGAGATCGGCTACCGGTCCCCCGTCCGTCCCGAATCTCTTGCCTCGCATCCGCCCGCCGATCTCCGCGGATTCGTAGATCACCGGATGGAGGCCCATCTTCATGAGCTCGTACGCTGCGATGAGACCGGCCATGCCGGCGCCGACGACGGCAACCTTGCGACCGTATGCCTCGCTCGGCACGGAGCCGATCCCGGCGGGGTGACGAACGTACTCGTCGTAGGGAAACGGGAAATCGGGGATCAGCATCGTGATCGGGGCAGAGGAAGACACACTACTCCTTCAGGGTGGTTCGGTTCGGAAGATGTTTCTCGTCAGTACAAGTCGAGTCGGCGCGAGCGCAGGTACGGATTGTCCGCTCTGGCCGCACGAATCGCTTCGCTCGTGATGTCGGCGAAGATCAGCTTCGCCTCGTCCCCGGCCTGCGCCGCGCGGGAGCCGTCCGGCGCGACGATGCAACTGCGTCCGGCGAACCCGGTGCCGCACTGATTGGCGTACGCGATCGCCACCGTGTTCTCGAGTGCGCGCGCCGGCACGAGCAGGCTTGGCACGGCGGCGGAGTCGAATACCGAAGACACACGGGTGGGTACCGCCGTGGGCACGAGCACCAGGTCGGCCCCTGCGACGGCGACAGCGCGCACGTACTCCGGGAACTCGACGTCGTAGCAGATCCCCAGCGCGACTGTGAGATCGCCGAACCGAACGACGGGCGACAATTCCGTGCCCGCGGCGAAGAACTGTGCCTCCTCCGGGCCGAAGAGGTGCGACTTCCGGTAGTGGAGCACCTGTGTGCCGTCACTCCCGAACAGGGTGGCGGTGATGAACCGTCCGGAACCTGACTGTTCGACGGTAGAGGCGACGACAGCGATGCCATAACTCTCCGCCAGCTTCGAGACCGACTGTCGCACAGACGCACCGTCGAGGTGGTGAATCCTGGCCGGCGCATATCCCGTGGGAAACAGTTCGGGGGTGACGAGAATGTCCGCACCGCCGTCTGCCGCATCCGAGGCCGCGGCGGCGAGGGTGTCGAGATTCGCATCGACGTGCCCCACCACGGACGTTGCTTGAAGGACGGCAATACGCACTGGATTCTCCGGAATTGGTGTGGGAACTTGGCGAATTCAAGTCTGCTGGTGAACTGCGCCACATCCAATGACAGCGGTCAACGAGAACGCGGGGCAGAAATGGGCGAAAGCACATCGATTCGGGAACTTTCCTAGTGCTCGCCGGATCCGCTGTACACAATGGGTTCGGATGGTCCACGATTGTCACCCGGAGCGATTGCCTCCTCACGACTTCGACGCAGCGCATGCCCGACCACGTGGATCTCGGGACCGGCGCCGAGGGCTCGCGTTCGGTCCGGCGGCGCATTTGTGCGTTGGTACAGTAGGAACGGAGAACGGTGGCGATGACCAACCGACAAGACACTCAGCGGTGGCACGGCCTGGTGTCACGGCAGAGCGAGAACCTGGGCACGTTGGTCGAACAGTTCATGAATCGGCTGCTCGATGCCGGCGAGTACCGCGATGCCGGACTCCGTGAGGCCGAACTCCGCGCCACCAGCAGCGACGTGTTCGCACTGATGCTTCGCGCTCTTGTCGACCCCACACAGGTCGGAGTGGTCGAGCGTCTGGCCTCCCGCCTCGGGAGGCGCAGAGCACGCGACGGCATCCCTCTGGACTCGATGCTCACGGCCATCCGGCTCGATTTCCCGATTCTGTGGTCGGGACTGCTGTCGACGGCCGGCCGGAGCGAAGCGCACGTACTCGCCGCGCACGCCGAAGAGGTGTGGAACGTCGTCGACACCTTCGCCCGCTTCGCTCAGGCCGCGTACCTGGCGGAACAGGACCAGTTGACCCGTGAACGCCAAGACCTCCAGCGCCAGCAGATCAGTCTTCTGTTCGACGCCGTCGGCCAGTTCGAGGTCAACCATGTGCAGATCGCCCGGGCTCTCGGCGTCTCGGTGTCGTCGTTTTACCGGGTCGTGGCAGTGCCCAGCGAGTCGGCGGTGACGCTGCGGCACAATATCGACAGGGCGCACTTCTCCGAACGGGTCTTCACGCACGAGCAGGGACGCCACCTCATCGCGTTCTGGCAGATTCCCTCCACATCACCGATGGTGGTGACGCCCCGTGAACTGGCGCTGCTCGACAAGGTTCGGGCGGCCGTGGCACCGATCGCGCGGGCGATCGCGGACATCCCCCTGGCAGCGCTGGCCGCGAGCAGAATGGTCGATCAGCTCGGGCCGGACGAGGAACGCGTCACCGATCTGAAGGCCTCGTGGCCGATGCTGGCGAAGAAGTATCTCGCCGAGATCGGTTGTGATCTCGGGCAATACGTTCTGGTTCCCCTACGCGAGGCAACTGAGCGGGAGAACGAGCGGCTTCTGGAGACGATGGTGGCGTATCTGCACACCGGCAGCCTGTTGGGAACGGCCGCGACCATCTACTGTCATCGGAACACCGTGCTGAACCGGCTTCACAGAATCGAGGAGCTGACCGGGCTCGACATCACGAAACCGGCCGATGCGGCGCTCGCCATGGTCGCGCTTGCGGCGCAGCAGAACTGAATCAACCGCGCCGGCTGGGCCGGCGCGGTTGATGCGGATTCCGACTACGCGGTCTGGTCGAGTTCTCCGACGGCGAGGCGGGCGACCACCTCGGTCAACAGGTCCACACCGGCGCACACGTCGTCGTCGGTCGTGAATTCGTGCTCGTTGTGCGAGATTCCGTCGACGCTCGGCACGAACAGCATCACGGTCGGTACGACATCTTTCATGTTCACCGAATCGTGCCCGGCCACAGTCATGATCTGCCGATACGTCAGACCCAGGTCCTCCGCGGCGGCCATCGAGAGCTTCACGCCCTCGGGCTGGTAGCCCGCCACTCCCCAGGAATGTGCGGTGGCTTTCTCGATGCGCACCTGAGCGCGGGCTTCGATCTCGGCGAACCGGGACATCAGTCGCTCGTTGGCGAGATCGACGACCGATTCGATCGGCGATCGCAGGTCGAGGTGCATCCGCACTTCCCGGGCGATGACGACCGGGGAGTTGGGCTCGATGGTCATCTGGCTGACGGAGGTGTGCAGCGGGGCGGCCGCGAAATCCTCGGCCAGTTCGCGGGCCGCGACCACCAGCAGGGAGGCACCGAGCAGCGCGTCCTGCCGATCGGGCATCGTCGCGGACCCGGTATGGGACTGATCGCCGTGGACCACCAGTTCGTACTTCTGCGCCGCCCACGTGGAGTCGACCACGCCGATGGTGATTCCGTCGTTCTCGAGATTTCGGCCCTGCTCGATGTGGATCTCGGCGTATGCGGCGGCCTGCGGTCCCGCACCCGATCCCAGGCAGCCGATACCGGACAGTGCCTCCGCGACCGAGACTCCGTCGCGGTCGGTGGTCGACAATGCCTGTTCCACATCGAGTTTGCCGGTGTAGACGGAACTGCCCATCATGCTCGGCTTGAACCGGCAGCCTTCCTCGTTGAACCAGTTGACCACCGCGAGGTTGTATTTCGGCGCGATGTTGCCCTCCCGCCACTTCTGCGCGACGCGCTGAGCGGCGTGCGCCGAGGCGAGCACGCCGTACGCGCCGTCGTAGCGGCCACCGAGCGGCTGACTGTCGAGATGGGAACCCGTCAGAACGTAGGGGGCGCCGGGATGGATTTCCAGGAGGCCGAACTGGTTGCCTGCGCGATCGTATTCGACACGAAAGCCTCGCGCGGCGAGCCACTCGGCGAGCCACGCCCGCTGGGCCCCGTCGGCTCCGGTGGCGGCCTGCCGGTCTACGCCACCACCGGCAGTCGCGCCGAATCGTGACAGGTGCTGGAAGTCCGCGACCACGGAACGATCCAAATCGGTCTTGCTGGCGGTGGTCATGTGGATTCCTCCCGGGAGTGGATCTGCGTCCGCCGGCCCCGGCGTCCGGGTAGCGGAGTCGACATCGTGTGCGACTGCGGATGCATCAATACAAGCACGTCCAGGCATGATTTCGGGATGACGAACCTCAACCGGTTCGCGCACGATCGTTGTGCATTCCCACAGGCACCCCCTGCGGCGGATTCGCTCGGGCGTACACGTATGCCCACCCAGACGACTTGCGTCGTGTGGGTGGGCATACGAACGTCCTCGACCGCTCCGGCTACCGGTCCGGTTCCTCCGGAAGCGCCGCAACCGCCTCGGCGAACATACGGAACGGGGCGTGGATCGACAACTCGGAGATCCACGCGGCGTGCGGTGTGATGACCAGATTCGGTGTCGAGGAGAGAATGTGATCGTCGACGGGCGGTTCGGTCGCGAGCACGTCGACCGCGGCACCGGACAGGTGACCGGAGCGCAACACGGCGTCGAGAGCCACTTCGTCGACGATTCCGCCGCGAGAGACGTTGACCAGATAGCTGTCCCGCTGCATCGACCGCAGCGCCTCGGCGTCCAGCCGGCCCCGCGTCTCGTCGCTCAGCGGCACGTGCACCGACAAAACGTCGCTGGTGGCGATCAGCTCGTCCCAGCTCACCTGGGTGTAGTCCGGGAAATCGTCACCGATCGGCTTGCGTGAATGGATCTGCACACGCATGCCGAGGGCATGTGCGCGGTGTGCCACCGCACGCCCGATCGCCCCGAAACCCCAGATCCCCAGGGTTGCACCACGTACGAAACGGGGACGGGGGGTGCCCACCGTCCAGCCGCCGAGGTGAACCGATCGGTCGAGGCGGTGCGTCTGACGGAGAAGCCCGAGGACGAGCGCCGTGGTGTGGTCGGCGACCTCGTCCGTGCAATAGTCCGGAGTGTTCGTGACGGTGATACCGCGGCGACGTGCCTCCTCGATGTCGAGATGGTCGGTGCCTGCGGACGTCGCGGCGAGCAGCCGCAGATTCGGGACCCGATCCAGGTCCCGAGCCCCGACCTGAGCGGTCTCCGGATTCACTGCCATGGCGATGACGTCGTCACCGTGCGGCAGGTACGGCGACACGTCGAGCATCCAGAGGTCCGGCAGCAGTGCGGGATCGGCGACAAGCGTACCGACCCCGTCCACCACCACGGCACGGCGTTTTGTGTTGTGCGCCATCTCAGGACCGGTAGTCCGGGGCGATGCGATCGACCAGACGCAGCAACGCAGACCAGGCGAGGTCCCAATTGTCACTGTTGTCGTGGTCATCCGTGGCGCCGGCGCGGTTTTCGTTGTTCAGCTGTCGAGCGGTGTGCTCGCAGACCTCCGGCGACGGAACGATCAGTTCCTGGCCGGTGGACTGCGCTGCGACCTGCATCTCGCAGGCACGCTCGAGATAGAACATGCGCAGGAAGGTCCGGCGCGCGCTGTCTCCCACCGTCAGGAGGCCATGGTTGCGGAGGATCATCGCGTTCTTGTCACCGAGGTCCGCAACGAGTCGGACCTTCTCCGCATCGTTCAGTGCGACACCCTCGTAGTCGTGGTACGCGATCCGGTTGTAGAACTCCATCGACGTCTGGTTGACGGGCTGAAGGCCGTTCTTCTGCGCTGCCACCGCACAACCGTTGCGGGAGTGGGTGTGAAGCACGCAGTGCGCATCGGGCCGGGCGGCGTGGATGGCACTGTGAATGACGAACCCGGCCGGGTTTACCCGGTACTCCGACGGGGTGAACAACTCGCCGTCGAGACCCACCTCGACGAGATTCGACGCGGTGATCTCCTCGAACAGCAGTCCGTACGGATTGATCAGAAAGCGAGGTTCCTCGCCCGGAAGTCGTTGGGAAATATGGCTGAAGATGAGATCGGTCATCCGGAAGTGCGCGACGAGGCGGTACACGGCCGCCAACTCGACGCGCAGGTCCCATTCGCTCTGCTCCTGCGTCGCGGCCGGGACGGACGCGGGAATCTGCTGCTCTGCTGTGCTCATGACGACTGTTCCTTCTGTGGGTCGAGAGTGAATGTCAGTGCTTGAGGCCGTCTTCGACAACACTCCACCGCGGTGCGAGAACGCCGCCGGCAAGGGCGATCGCGCCGATGGCCACGAGAATGATCGCTGCGGGCCAGAGGTGGTCGCCGGTGACGGTCAGCACGGCGGTCGCGATCAGCGGGACGCATCCGGATACCAGTCCGGCGATGTTCGACGAGACGGCCACACCGCTGTACCGCACCTTCGCGGGAAACAGACTGGTGAGTACGGCCCCGCTGACAGCGTACGGATAGGACACGGCCGCGACTCCCACGCTCATCCCGAGTACGACGAGTACGGGGTTCGCGGTGCCGATCGCCCAGAAGATCGGGAATGCGAGAAGAATCGTGGCGACGGCACCGCCGATCACGACGCGGCACGAACCGAACCGCGAACCCCATCGCCCGCCGGAGATGATGACGGGAATCTCGATCACCGCCGCGATGACGGTTGCCAGAAGAAGCATCGACGCTTCCAGGCCGAGAACCCGCTTGCCGTAGCTGATGATGAACGTCGTGATCAGGTAGAAGCCGCCTGCGCCGATGAGCATGACGGAAGCACCGACGAGCAGCTGGCGCCACGCACCGACGAACACCTGGCGCAGTGGTGCCTCCGCAACCGCGTCCTCCTCCTGCAAGGCCTCGAATTCGGGGGACTCCTCGAGTTGACGGCGGATCAGGATGGACACTCCCAACAAGGGCAGAGCCAGCAGGAAGGGGATTCGCCAACCCCAGGAATCGAAGACGTCCTCCGACAACAGAGCAGAGGTCAGGAAGAAGGCACCCGAGGACAGGATCGTGCCGACCGGAGAGCCGAGCTGCGGGATGGACGCGTATTTCGCCCGTTCCTCCGGTGAGGCGTTCTCGGCTGCAATCGTGACAGCACCGCTCCACTCACCTCCGACCGCCAGCCCCTGAAGCACGCGCAGCACAATGAGTGCGATCGGCGCGATGACACCGATCGAGTAGTAGTTGGGCAGCATACCGATCAGCACGGTGGCGACCCCGATACCGACGATGGTGGTCATCAAGATCTTCTTGCGGCCGACGCGGTCGCCGAGCCATCCGAACAGCAGTCCACCCACCGGACGCGCCACGAATCCGACCGCCAGCGTGCCGAACGAGGCGAGCGTCGCCGTCAGCGCGTTGTCGGAAACGAAGTACTGCACGTTGAACACCAGCGCGGCGGCGGTGGTGAACAGAAAGAAGTCGTACCACTCCATCGCCGTTCCCACGAATGCGGCGAAAGCCACGCGACGGGACGTGTCGCGTGGAATCGGGGTCGGGGGGCCGACCTGTCGGGTTGCCGAGGGGCTCATGGTGTTGCTCCGAATGTCGCGGGTGAAAGGCAGGAAGGTCCAATTGGCGTGTCTTCAATCAAACCGCACCCGGCAACGGGAGGAAATCGCAATCTGCCTCGAGGAAGGGCAGGATTATTGTGTATGTGCATAATGTGACGGCGAAGGAGCAATGATGCCGGCGAGCTGTCCCAGGTGATTCGCCTACCGCGACAAGAGCCGATGAACGAATCTCCAACGACGTGTTACCCCGATGCTCGAATCGGAGATCTCGACGAAACCTGAACGCAAACTCGGTCGAAAGGACCTCGCCGTGAGAAACCTCGCCAAACGGAAGCAGGAGACACTGCCTCGTTGGCGTGAACTGATCGTCGGCGCGATGCGCAACACGGACGATCTGGCCACCGCCTTCCTCGACCGGCTCGAATCCCTCGAGGCCTACCAGTCCGGGCTGGTCGACCAGGACGCTCTGCGCGATTCCGCTCGCGAGTCGATTCGGTTGATACTCGAAGCCGTCACCGCCGGCGCAACGACGACCCAACTCAGCTCACTGCCCTCCGACCTCGGTCGTCTGCGCGCGCGGCAGGGAATACCCGTCGAAGATCTGGTGACCGCGGTCCGTCTCGACTTCGGCATCATCTGGTCGGCTCTGCTGTGGCGCGCGAACTCGGCAGACATGGCCGTTCTCGCGCTGCATGTCGACAGCCTGTGGAACGTGGTCGACGACTACGCTCGCGCCGTCCACCAGAGTTACCTCGAGGAGAAGGCCGCGATGGCCGCCTTCACCCGCGACGAGCAGCAGACGTACCTGGCGGAACTGTTCGGGCCGGCAGGCCTCGTCCCCAGCAAGATCGAACAGATCGCCCGGGCGCTGAAGGTCGACGCCGACGCCACGTTCCGGGTCGTCGTCGTGGATCCCGAAGCATCCCAGGCAGTGCACAGGATCGCGAACACTCTGGCGGCCGGCGGCGAACAACTCTTCGTCCTGAATCAGTCCGGCCGCGTGGTGGTTCTGTGGCCGGCGCCGCGGACGCCCACCCGGGGGCTCGAGACCCAGCACCGGCAACTGCAGGACGTGGCCGGCGGCATGGTCGCGGCGGTGTCCGGCCTCGCCGCGGTGCCGGCGGCCGCGAACACCGCCCACGAGATCTTCCGGACGATCCGCCCGGACGAACACGGCCTGACGACGCTGACGGAAGCGTGGGCCCGGGTCACCAAGGGCCGGCTCGACGATCAGACCGACTTCTCGGCCCACCTACTGTCCGGGCTCGCCCCGATCACCGACGAGGAACGCGAACGCATCCTCGAGACCGTGCGGGCCTACCTCGCGACGGGAAGCGTCACCGACACCGCGGCGCAATTGTTCTGCCACCGCAACACGGTGCTCAACCGCCTCGGCAGATTCGAGAAGCTGACGAGCCT
The DNA here is from genome assembly GCF_001583455.1 of Rhodococcus sp. LB1. Taxonomy (NCBI): domain Bacteria; kingdom Bacillati; phylum Actinomycetota; class Actinomycetes; order Mycobacteriales; family Nocardiaceae; genus Rhodococcus; species Rhodococcus sp. LB1. Next base: position 26,128 of record NZ_LTCZ01000223.1, read on the forward strand.
GAACGTCACCGTGCCCGACCAGGCCGCACTGGCGCTACTCGCGTTGGCGTGACGCTCACATACGACTCGAATCCAATTCCGGCTCCGCAGAGACGTTCTCGTCGGGTTCCGATGCCGACGCGAGCTTGCTCGGCCACCAGATCTTCTGCCCGATGTCGACGGTGAGGGCGGGCACCAGGAGTGACCGCACGAGGAGTGCGTCGAGGAGTACGCCGAACGCCACGATGAAGGCGATCTGCGCGAGGAAGATCAGCGGGATGACGGCGAGCGCCGAGAAGGTCGCCGCCAGAACCACTCCCGCCGACGTGATCACTCCGCCGGTGACGGTCAGGCCGCGGAGCGCTCCCCGGCGCGTGCCGATGCGCCGGGCCTCTTCCCGGACCCGGGTCATGAGGAAGATGTTGTAGTCGATTCCGAGGGCGACGAGGAACACGAACGCGAACAGCGGGACGACGGGATCGGCACCCGGGAATCCGAAGATGTGCTCGAAGACCAGGGACGAGATGCCCAGCGTCGCAGCGAAGGACAGCACCACCGTTCCCATCAGCAGCAGCGGCGCCAGTAGCGAACGCAGCAGCAGACACAGGATCGTGAACACCACGAGGATCACGACGGGGATGATGAGGGTGCGGTCACGCGTCGACGTGGTCTTGGTGTCGAGGTCCGTGGCGGTGGTGCCGCCGACCAGGGCGTCGGCGCCGTCGATCGGGTGGACGGCGTCACGCAGGCGGACGATGGTGTCCTCGGCCGCGAGGGAATCGGCCGGATCGGTCAGGGTGGCTTCGATCGCCACCCGGCCGTCCACCACCAGCGGGTCCTGCGTGCCGGGGGCGGACAGCACGGTGATGTCGCCGACTCCGTCGACGCGGGCAGCGTCGGCTACCGCTTCGCGGGAGCCCTCGTTCGCGATGATCACCGCCGGTGAACCGGAGCCGGCGTCGAAGTGGTCGCCGAGAATCTGCTGGCCCGCAACGGAATCGACGTCGAGGAGGAACGTCTCGGACTCGGCGACACCACTCGCCTCGAACTGGGGCATCAGGAGCGCGAAGAGCACCAGCACCAGGCTCGACGCCACCCAGAATCGGCGTGGATGCGCACCGATCCGTGCCGCGAGCGCGGCCCAGAACTTGTGGTCGGCGGCCTCGTCCTTCTCGGCGTGCCGTGCATCGAACGCGGGCCGGCTCGGCCAGTACGCCGTCCGGCCGAGGAGCACGAGCACCGCGGGGAGGTACGTCATGGACGCGACGAACGACGCCGCGATGCCGATGGCCGCCACCGGTCCGAGGCCGCGGTTGGAGTTGAGATCGGACAGCAGCAGGCAGAGCACGCCGGCGATGACGGTGCCCGCGGACGCGGCGACGGGTTCGAGCGTCGCCCGCCACGCGGTCCGCATGGCGCGGTACTTGTCCTGCTCGATCCGGAGTTCCTCGCGGTAGCGGGACACGAGCAGCAGTGCGTAGTCGGTCGCGGCGCCGAAGACCAGGATGAACAGGATTCCCTGACTCTGACCGTTCAGTGCGATCACACCGGCGTCGGCGAGCAGGTACACGAGGAGACTCGACAGTCCCAGCGCGAAGACGGCGGAGGTGATCACCGCGAACGGAAGGATCGGACTGCGGTAGACGACGACGAGGATGAGGATCACGACGACACCCGCCACCAGGAGCAGCAGTCCGTCGATTCCCGCGAACGCCGCGGACAGATCCGCTACCTGTCCGGCGGGCCCGGTGACGAGGACGGTGAGACCGTCCGGTGCGGCATCGAGCGCGTCCCGGAGTTCCGTGACACTGTCGCCGACCTCGCCGGCGCTGTCGACGGGCACGAACATCTGCAGTGCCCGGCCGTCGGCGGACGGGATCGGCGGTGACACCTCGTCACCGAATCCCTCCGAACCGGCGAAGGACGCCGCGGTGCCGGCGAGGAACTCGGTGTCGGCCGCGGTGATCCCCGACGTCCGTTCGGCGACGACGATCGCGGGCACGAACTGTGTGTCGGTGAAGCCCTTCTGCAGCGCGGAGACCTCCGTGGCCTCGGCTGACGCGGGCAGGAACGACGTGCTGTCGTTCTGCTGGACCGAGGAGAGTTTGCCGGCGAACGGACCACCGAAACCGCCGACGGCCAGCCAGACGATCACCAGCAGGGCTGGCAGAATCCACCGCAGGCGACGAACCGGGCGCGGGCGGGCAGTTGTGGTCACGTGCTCTCCAATGCTGGACGGTTCGACGACCGGATGTCCGGATTGCGATGTTCCTATTTTGTTCAGCCTGCTGAGCAAATTGCAAATGGAGGCGAAGAAATGACGAGCGACGGCATGGACGAGTGGCCCACCGGACGCCTGCTGTCCACGGCTGCGCGGCTGGTCGAGCACTCGTGGGAGGCCATTCTCCGGTCGCAGAACATGACCCACGCGGGCCTCATCTCACTGCACACGATCGCCGACCGGCCTGCCTCGCAGCGGGACATCGCGAAGGCCTCCCGGGTGACGGACCAGACCATCAGCCGCACCATCGACCGCCTCGAGCGAGCCGGGTATGTCACCCGGGAGACCGATCCGCTCGACGAGCGGCGCAAGCGGGTCGCGATCACCGAGTCGGGGCGCGCGATCTACCGCCGCCTGCTGACCCTGGAGAAGGAGGATGCGGCCCTCACCGCCGCGGTCGGCGACGTGGGGCCGCTGCGCGAACAACTCCTGCTCCTCGTCCGCTCGCTGGGACTTCCGCCCCGGGACGAGACCGGGGACTGATCGCCGCCGTCACACATTCGCAGGCAGGGCGATGACGACCTCTTGTTCATTCCCCGGCAGATAGTGGACCGTCACCACCCGGCCGACCTGGACGTGCCCGACGCTGCGCGGCGGCAGGAACTTCTCGACACGGGTCGTGAACGTCGTGCCGTCGGGCCGGGTGACGGCCAGCCCGAGTTCGACCTTCGAATTCCCGTTGCGGATCTCGCCGGGCACGCTGAGCGAGTGCACCACCGCCTGCGCGGGGATGCCGCGTGCCGCGATGTCGAGCTTGCCCGGGGTGGTGATCCCCTGACGAATCATGGATCGGTTCAACGCATCCTGCGCCGTCGACATATCGCCCGAGCGGTCGATCTCGACCTTGTCGGTGCGGTCCGGAAGATAGCGGACGGGCAGGACGACCCCCGGACGGAGAAGCGCCAACTCGGTCAGCGGCACGATCATCCTGGCGTGCGATTCGAAGATCTTGCCGTCGGCGCCCTCGACGCCGAGGTCGATCCGCACTTCCGGTTGGTCGTTGAGCGTCATGCCGGTCTGACGCACCGACCGCACCGTCCCGATCCCGACCGCTCCGTGCCGGAACGCGGCACTGTTTCGCCCCGTGAACGCTGCCAGCACGCTGTCGCCGGTGACGGCGAAACAGACCACGACCACGCTGAGCGCGACGATCGGCCAGATCATCTGCGGGCCGATCCACGACAGCGCGTCGATTCCGTAGTTCGCCCGCCCCCGATCGCCGAGGCCGTACCACAGGTAGTAGCCGACCGACCCGACGAGAAACACCAGGGCGGCGGTACGCACGATCTTCTTCACGATGAGTCCTCTCCGTGCCTGAACTGGGTGGAAGAACGAGTGGGACGCGCACGAACTCGCCTGCCGCGACTCCGCGCGCGTCCCGGGTGAGCCGGCTCAGCCGCCCACGACGGTCGAGCATGCGAACGTGATGTCGAACTTCGACGAACTCGGCGCGGTCGGGTTGCTCATGTCGGGCGCGCCGACGCCTTCGCCGGTGATCGTGTAGGTGTCGCCGTCCTTCACGACCGTCGCGGAGCCGCCGGGCATTCCCTGGCCGAAGCCGAGGGCGTACGGGAGGCCGTTCGACCCGCCCTTGCTGCCCGCGATCCCGACGGCCTGCACGGTGTCCGTGCCGGTGATGGTGGCGGAGACCGCCAGGTCGCCGTACGTCGCGTTGGCGGTGTCCGCCAGCGCCAACGCCAGCGTGTCGCCCTGCTTGGCGCAGGTGGCGTCGAAGTCGGCTTGCAGCGCGTTGCCGTCGACCGCCGCGGAGGATGCACCCGCCGGGCCCGAGGCCGCCGGGGACTGTTCGGCGCTTCCGCCGCCGGAGCTGCCGTCGCTGGTGTCGCTGCAGCCCGAGACGAGCAGGGCGACAGCGGCCGCCGCCACGACGGCGGCGGTGTAGACGCGCTTCTGAGTCCGAACGATCTTGTTCATGATCCGTCCTTCACGTTTCGTGAGGGGCGCTCGGCGCCCGTCGTCGATTCCTTCGGCTCGCGGACTGGAGCCGATGTGAGAAAGGTAGGAACGTCTCGCGCCCTACCGATCCCAGATTTGCCGACGGGTCGACGGGGCATCCCTGCGGTAACCTGCTCGAATGCGGACGGGATCGAGGAGCTCAGCGGCTGCTCGGCGACCGCGCGCGATGGTCCTCGACGAGGTGTGGCGCGAGCTGGACGGGGTCGAACCGCTCAGTGGGCCGGACGGCGGGCCCCTGAGCCGCACCGTGAAACTGATCCTCGATCCGCTGGTCATCCGCCCGGTGCAGAACCCGCTGTGCGCCGGTCCGATCGTCACGGCCGACGGGGCGCAGTTGCTCGCCGCCCGGGTGCACGCCTCCGCCGACGTGCTCCGCGCCACCGCCGCCTGGTTCACGCTGCTCAAACGGGTTCGCCGGGCGCTGCGCATCACGGACGGCAACCCCCAGGACCTGTATTTCCAACGCTGTTTCGAACTGGCGACCGGTTCGGGCGCCCCCGACCCGCTCCGGAGCGAATCCGTCGCCGAGGACACGTTGCGCGACGTGCACGATGTCGCCGCAGGCCGCACCACTCAGGCGTTGAAGGCCCACGTCACCGACCCTGCGCGGGCACGCGAACTGAACGCCCTGATCGACGTCGCGTGGGGACGGCGGCCGCTGTCGGGCCCGGCCACCGGCGACCACGCCGCCGCGATCGACGCGGTCCTCGATGCCTGTCCCGGCGCGCGCCTCGAGCAGGACGGTGACGACGGACGGCACGCGCTCGACAGCCTGGTCGCCGGGCACGCGGGGACCCACCACGGCATCGCGCTCTGGACGACCGAGGTCTCGGCCCGCCGGCTCGGACTGACGGCGCATCCCGTGCCCGTGCCGCCGCGGCTGGGGACGTCGGCGTCCACGTCGACCCTCGGGCTCCCGTTCGACCGGTCCGTCCATGAGCGCGTCTTCACGGTGCTCCGCGCGTCGACCGACCGTGCGGAGCTGCCACCGATCCAGGAACTGGTCACGACCGAGATCGCCCGAAGTTGCTCGCCCTGGGCGCTTCTCGACGAATCCTTGCGGGTCGCGGCGACGACGGGCGCCGCGCTGGCGACCGGTCTCCGTCCGATCGGAACGCCGTCTCCCCCCGCGGCCACGGACACCACCGCCGTCCGGGTGATCAACGGCCGCTGGCAACGGGAGGCGTACGTCCTGCAGGCACGCCGCCTCACGGTGAGCGCCGACGCCGCGTCGCTGCCCGAAGCGAATCCGCTGACGGCCATCGCCGCCGAACTCCTCGAGCCGTGGCGGCCCTACCTCCGCCGCCTGTGGGTCCGCCTCCACGGCCGCGACGTGCGCGAGTTCGCCGTCCACGAACCCGAGGAACTCTGGGACGTCCTCGACGGCGTGGCGCGATCGGTCATCCTCGACCACCGCATGCGGGTCAAGCAGGTACTCAGCGCAATTCCGCTCACGGATGCGGCGGATGCTCCCGAATCGAGGGCGAGTTGACTACCGGCACAGTGCGGGTCGACCGCGCGCCCGACGGGGTCTGGATCATCACCCCCGACGACGCACCCAGCGTCCTGGACGACGCCGCAGGCATCGACGTGGCTGTGCTGGAAGTCGTCGGCGGACACCTGTCGTGGAGTGTGCTCGCGGAACACCCGGTCCCGGTCGCGGTGCTCGACGACGTCGCCTCGGCGCAGAACTGGGTGTGGGCCGTGTTCGGCGAGGAGGTGGCGCTCGCCATAGCGTCCGGCTCCGGGCGCGACGTCACGGTTTCCCCGGCGCGACCTCGGGTGGCCGACGGTGCACGGCGACTCGCGTACGCGCACTGGGCGGCGCGGTGGTGGCCCACCTCGACGATCGACGCCTTCCCGCCACTCGACGAGGGGTTGTTGAACGGCGAGATCGCCACGCTCGTCGAGGAATGCGATCTACTCGTCGACGGGGTCGACTCCGTCGCGGCGACCGGCCCGGCGCTCGCCGAGCGTCCCGGCCGGGCAGACGACTACGCCCTCGCGGCCGGCGCCGCGACCCCGACGCTGCCGAGCACGCTCGTCCTGGCGCGGGGTACCACCGGATCCGACTGGCGCCGATACCCACCCGGACTCGTCGACGCGTCCGAGCGTGCGGTGTCCTGGGAGGTGGTGCGCGCCGCCGGGAACACGACCGTGCGGGTGAGCGTCGTTGCGGCACCGGGCCTCTCCGAACCCGTGCCGGAGCATGTGCGTCCACACGCGCTGATCGGTACCGCATCGGGCACCGCTGACGTCGCGCTGCAGCTGTTGGGAGATGTGTGGTTCGGCGAGTCGGCCGCACCACCGGGCTCGGAGGCGGGGGTGTCCGTGGATGTGTGTCTGCCCGGGTTCGGCGTGACCGGCCACCCGGACGTCGGAGGTTCGGAGGTCCGGGAGCGGGTTCGGGCCCTGGTCCGCCGGCGGCTACGCCGTGCTGCGGAGACGGCGCCGGACGACGGACCGGACGCGCCCCTACTCGCCGAGGTAGCGGCGGCCGCCTCGGATTCGGACTTCTGACGTGGGAGATCAGATGGCGCGCGACCTCCTCGCGGCCGGCGCGGCAGCGTACTCCCGCGGAGAGGTCGCCGAGGCACTCCGGACATTCGAGCGGGTCGCCCGCTCGACCACCGGTGAGCTGCGGACGAGCGCGATCATCAACGCGGCCAGCATGTCCGACGAGCTGGGCGATCACACGAGGGCCGTCGACCTCTACCGGGAAGCCCTCGCGGTGATGCCGGCCGACGCGATCCGGATGCGTCCCGCGGCGCTGGTCAACCTGTCGCAGGCATTGCAGCACATCGGCGACCTCGACGGTGCGCAGGACGCGCTCGAGCAGGCGCGGGGACTGCTCGCGGCAGCCGACGATCAGGGCGACCTGCGGGTCGCGTGCCTGCTGTCACTGACCGCGGTCGCGATGCACCGGCAGCAGTGGGCGCACGCGGCCGACATCGCCACCGAGTCCCTCGACGCGGCAGTGCGTTTCGCCTCCGCGCTGGCGGGCCACCCGCTCATGAACCTGGCCGCCATCCACTTCGAGACCGGGCGCTTCGACCTCTCCGACGACTTCGCCTGCCAGGCGCTCGACGCGTTCGAGACCGCGGGCGACATCCACGCGATCGCCGAAACACAGCAGAACCTGGGCATCATGCACGTCCGCTCGGGGCGGTTCGACGACGCGGAACCGCTGCTGCTGTCGAGCGAGACGTATTTCGAGCGCGCCGGGATCGGTCACCGGGCGGGAATCGGATCGAAGGTGCTGGCCTTTCTCGCCGAGGGGCGGGGCGACACCGAACGCGCGTCGACACTCTATCGCCGCAGCCTCGACTACTTCCGGAGTTCCGGAGCGGTACTCGACGTCGCGGACGTCGAGACCCGCCTCGCCACCGTCGCCTTCGGTGAAGGGCGACCCGACGACGGAGAGGAGCTGCTCGCCGCCGCGTTCGACACGTACTGCGGGCTGGGGCTCGGGCTGCACTGCGCGCAGGTCGACTTCTGGCATGCAGCCCTGCTCGAATCCGCGCTCGCGGCGTCCGACACCCCTGACAGCGCGGTGCGGGCACGAGCCACCGCGCTCGCGGTGCCCGCGGCGATCGCCATCGACGCCGTGCGGTGCACACTCCCGAACGGGCGTCAGCGCGAGCAGTGGAACCGCGAGATCGCAAATCCGGCGATTCACTTGGCGTTCCGCCTCGCCTACGCGTCGGGTGATGCGCGCCTGGTGGCCGATCTCGTCGAAGCGCAATGCGCGGGGACGACGGTGGACGTCGGCCGGGCCGGGCACAGCGCGCCGGCGCGGCTGCCTCTGCAGTTGCCGGACCTTCCCCCGGCGGGCGCGACCGGCACCGAGGGTTCGTTTTTGCTCGGCGCCGCACTGGCCGGGGTCGCAGCCGGCGCCGGTCTGCCGGTGCCACTTCCTCCGCGGCTCGTCGTCACGCCGGATGGACGGATTGTGCTGGGCACCGCGATCGCGGTCGCCGAGGAACGCTATCGACGCGCGGTCCGGGACAGCCGGGTGGTGCCTGCGTGGTGACCGGTCGCCGATCGGCGTTGTGCCAGATCCGGTACCGACCTGGATCGGCGTCAGCGCATATACAGCGGAAGGTCGGGGCTCACACACTCGGCGAGGATCTCCCGGCTCATATCGGCGGCTCGTCCGCGGACCTCGACCAAATTAAGTATCTTGAGCTACGTCACTATATTTTCACGAAGGGACAGGCCCACATGACCCGCACCATCGCAGTGGTCAACCATAAAGGCGGCTCCACCAAAACCACGAGCACGGTCAACCTCGCCCAAGCCCTCGTCGAAGCCGGCTACACCGTCCGCGTCATCGACCTCGACCCACAATGCAACGCCACGACCTGGCTCGGCGCCACGCCCGAAGCCGTCGACAACGATGTCTTGTCGGTACTCATGCTGGTGGCGAGCATCGAAGACGCCACCACCATCACCGCGTCCGGGATCCACCTCGTGCCTGCCACCAAGGAACTCGATTCCGTCGGGCCCTACTTCCTCAAGAAGCCCGGTGCACACGGCATCCTGCGCAAGGCCCTCGCCAGCGCCCCCGACGTCGACTTCAACCTCCTCGACTGCCCCGGAGACTTCGACCACCTGACCATCAGCGCACTCGTCGCCTGCACGGAAGTGCTCGCCGCTGTCATGACGGGAGCCATGGAACTCGAAGCGCTCATGCGGATCGAAAACTACATCACCCAGCAGGTCGAGCTGCTCAACCCCACTGCACGGCTCAATCACATTCTGTGCGGCCGCGTCGAACTCGGCCAGGTCATCGACCAGCAGGTCCTCGCCGCGCTCCACGAGACCTACCCCGACCAGACGATGCGCACCATCATCCCGAAGTCCGTCCGCGTCAGCGAAAGCTACAGCGCCGAAGAACCCGTCGTCAGGTGGGCACCGTCCTCCTCCGCAGCCCGCGCCTACCGCGACGCCGCCCAAGAACTCGTCGAAAGGGACCTCCGATGACCGCGACACGTAAGCCCGGACTCGCCAACAACCCCCTCGAACGACGCCCCCAGCCCCGCACAGGCGCCCACCAGGACGGGGCGTACTCGAGAACTCGTCGCAAGGACCTTCTGACGAANNGCCAACAACCCCCTCGAACGCCGCAAGCCACGACTGCCGAACCTCGTCGAACAGGGCGTGGACCTCGCACAAGAAGCAGTCACCATCGCCGAACTCCAACCGGGGCCGGTGACCCTCGGCGAGGAAAGGAAGACCACCACACGGGTCCCCGCAGACAAGAAGCAGGAATCCGTCTCCATCAACCGCGCCAAGGTCGAAAATGGCAAGAATGCCGTCGCCGCCATCGGCCACATCGCCGGCGCCCCCAACAGTTGGCCCAACCTCGTCGACGAAGCCCTCGCCCACTACCTCGCCATCCTCGAACGCAAATACAACAATGGCGAACCCTTCCCGCCGCGCATCCGCGAACGCGTCCGGGGACCACGCATCAACTAGCCCGCCCAGGTACCAAGTGGCGGAGGAGCGCCTATCGCGCACCGGGTCAGTCGACGACAGCGCCCCCGGTGAGGTTGATCTCGGTCGCGGTCATCGTCGTGGCCCAGTCGGACGCGGCGAAGACGGCCGCGTTCGCGACATCGGCGTAGCTCGGGCGCCGTGGCAGCAGCAGACGGGTGGCGTCCGGGTCGGGCTCGTCCGGTTTCGGGGAGCCCGGCGACAGTAGCCAGGCGACGCGGACACCCTTCGGCCCGAGCTCAGCGGCCAACTGTCGGCACAGGCCGGCGAGTGCGGCCCACGCGACGTGGGAGCCACCGAGGTTCGGGATCGCCTCCCGTCCGCCAGCCATGACGAGGATGACGCCGGTGCCGCGTTCCACCATGTGGCGCGCAGCGGCCGTGGCCACAGTGAAGCTCGTCGTGACCGCCTTGGCGACTGGCTGCATGACGTCGCCGACCCCCATGTCGACGAGCGGCGTGCCTTGGATGTCGTCGTTGAAGGTGGCGTTGAAGCAGACGTCGATGCCGCCGCTCTGGTCCGCCACCGCCGCGGCATGCCGCTCAACCGCGTCCCGGTCCACCGCATCGAGAACGGCGACGTGCGCAATCCCGCCCTCTCCCCTGATGCTGTGGGCGACATCCTCGAGCGTGGCCCGCGTGCGTCCGGTGAGGTGCACCTCAGCGCCTTCCCGCGCGTACGCCCGAGCGACCGCGGAGCCGACGGCGCCACTGCCCCCGTGGACGATCGTGGTGCGGTTCTGCAGCAGCATCACTCATCCGCCTTTCACGTCTCGCGTACCAGGGTAAAACCGCGCGATGTACAACCGCGCGAGATTCCGGACTTCATCGGCACGAGCTGCAGCGGCAAAGTCTGGTTCCATTCCCTACGAGGAGTTTCGGGGCGATGGGTGTCACGGTCGTCACACCGCACGTCCGGCGACCACCCCGGGCCGTGCGGGTGGAGTGCGGCACTGACCTGCAGCGCTGCCGATTCGGCGACTATTAATAGCCCCACCCAATCTATGGAATAGGTCTCATAGATTGGACCTATTCCAATGTGCTGGATAGCCTCGTCGCTGTCGGCTTCCCCGTATCCACCGAATAGAGGTTTCAATGGCCCTGATCAACACGCAGATCAAGCCCTTCGCCGCGAACGCTTTCAAGGACGGCGCGTTCATCACCGTGTCCGCGGACGACATCAAGGACAAGTGGGCGGTCTTCTACTTCTACCCGGCCGACTTCACCTTCGTCTGCCCGACGGAACTCGGCGACCTCGCCGACCACCACGAGGAACTGCAGCGCCTCGGCGTCGAGGTCTTCTCGGTGTCCACCGACACGCACTTCACGCACAAGGCATGGCACGGATCGTCCGACACCATCGGCAAGATCAAGTACGCCATGATCGGTGACCCGACCCAGGAGATCAGCAAGAACTTCGAGGTCCTCCGCGAGAACGAGGGATTGGCCGACCGCGGCACCTTCCTCGTCGACCCCGACGGTGTCATCCAGTTCACCGAGGTCACCGCAGAAGGCATCGGGCGCAATGCCGCTGAGCTGGTTCGCAAGGTCAAGGCCGCGCAGTACGTCCGGTCGCACCCGGGCGAGGTCTGCCCGGCCAAGTGGGAAGAGGGCGAAGAGACCCTCGCGCCGTCGCTCGATCTCGTCGGCAAGATCTGACGCAGCCCAGTCGTACCGCAGGCACGGGCTCAGGTTTCCTGAGCCCGTGCGGGCGGTTCCCGGTGCTCAGCTCCCGTGGGGGCAATCGGTGTCGCACCAACACCTTCCGGACCACCTGAACCAGAATTTCCGGTTTCCGATCCCTTGTCCTCCCGATCGATGGAGTAGATCCTCATGCTCGAAGCCTCGCTTGCCGGCCAACTGAAGTCCCTGCTCGAAAAGCTGACCCTGCCGATCGAGCTCGTGTCCTCACTCGACGACGGACCCAAGTCGGTCGAACTCGCCGAACTGCTCACCCAGATCGCGGCGATGTCGGAAAAGATCACCTACGAACGCCGCGACGACGACACGAGACGCCCGTCGTTCGCGGTCCGCCGCAGCGGCACCGACATCGAGGTCCGCTTCGCCGGCATCCCGCTCGGCCACGAGTTCACCTCGCTCGCACTCGCTTTGCTCCAGGTCGGCGGCCACCCGTCGAAGGAGGCCCCCGAACTGCTCGAGCAGGTCCGTGACCTCGACGGCGACTTCCACTTCGAGACCTACTTCTCGCTATCCTGCCAGAACTGCCCCGACGTGGTGCAGGCCCTGAATCTGATGTGCGTGCTCAATCCGCGCATCAGCCACGTCGCGATCGACGGCGCCCTGTTCCAGGACGAGGTCGACGGCCGCCAGATCATGGCAGTCCCGACGGTCTTCCTCAACGGCGAACTCTTCGGCTCCGGCCGGATGAGCCTGGAGGAAATCGCCGGCAAGCTCGACGTCGGCGCCGCAGACCGAGCCGCCGCCGCGATCGCGCAGAAGGATCCCTTCGACGTGCTCGTCGTCGGAGGTGGCCCGTCCGGTGCCGCGGCCGCGGTATATGCCGCGCGCAAGGGAATTCGCACCGGAATCGCCGCTGAACGCTTCGGCGGTCAGGTGCTCGACACCATGGCGATCGAGAACTTCATCTCCGTCCCTTACACCGAGGGACCCCAGTTCGGGTCGGCGCTCGAGAATCACGTCCGTCAGTACGGCGTCGACATCATGAACACGCAGCGTGCCGCGAAGCTCGTGCCGGCCGCCACCGAGAACGGTCTCGTCGAGATCGAACTGGAAAGCGGTGCTTCTCTTCTCGCGCGCACCGTGATCCTGTCGACGGGTGCGCGGTGGCGTTCGATGAACGTGCCCGGCGAGGACACGTACCGGAACAAGGGTGTGACCTACTGCCCGCACTGCGACGGACCGCTGTTCAAGGGCAAGCGCGTCGCCGTGATCGGTGGCGGTAACTCCGGCGTCGAGGCCGCAATCGACCTCGCGGGAATCGTCGAGCACGTCACGCTCGTCGAGTTCGACTCGGTGCTCCGCGCCGACGACGTGTTGCAGCGCAAGCTGCGCAGCCTCCCGAACGCGGACATCCTCCTGAGCACGCTCACGACGGAGGTCCTCGGGGACGGTAACAAGGTCACCGGCCTGACCTACCAGGACCGCACGACCGATACCTCGCACACGCTCGACATCGAGGGTGTCTTCGTCCAGATCGGCCTCCTGCCCAACACCGAGTGGCTGGCCGGGTCCGTCGAGTTGTCCGATCGCGGCGAGATCGCGATCGACGACCGCGGCCAGACGTCGGTGCCCGGCGTGTTCGCTGCCGGCGACTGCACGACCGTGCCGTACAAGCAGATCGTGATCGCCGCCGGTGCCGGAGCAACGGCAGCGCTGAGCGCGTTCGATCGGCTCATCCGGACGGGCGTACCCGCCGAGGATTCCACCGCCGCAACGGTCGGATAGCTCGGCCGAGGTCGACGAGCCGTGCCTGCATCCGTGCAGGCACGGCTTTCGGCTTTCGGATCGACCCGGGTGCCCGGTACGCACACCACCGCCCGGGTGGGTAAGGGATGCTGGGACGGTGCCGACTGACCTGTCTCACCCGCCGACCGCGATCCGGATGGCCGACGCCGGCGATCTGTACACGTCGTGGCGGTGGACCCACGATTCTCATCCCGGCGGTGTCGGCGTCGCACCCGCCGTGCAGGTGGACGAAGCCCTCGCTACGTTGGCCCGGGCCCTGCCCGACCTCACGGATCCGCAGGGGCTGCACCACGCGCTGACGGCGGGCGGTTTCTCCGCTTACGAGTCGGAGCACGATCTGGCTCAGCTCCTTTCACGCACATTCCTCCCGTTCGGTCTCGCGCAGCAATTGCACGATCTGTTCACCCGCGGTGTGCGCCCCCACCTCCGGATCCAGCCGTCGCCCCGCGTCGCGCAGGTGCCGTGGGAACTGATCGCACCCGACGCCGGGCTGCGTCTCGTCGACATCGCGGACGTCAGCCTGCTGGCTCCGCTCAGCATCGTCCACTCGCCCGGCCGACCGGTCCGAGCCTGGACGCACACCCGACAACTCCCCGTCGTCGCGGTGCTCGACCCCAGGGTTCCGGGCTTCCGCGCGGATTCGGCGCTCGGCTCGGTCCTGGGGCGGATGGCCGCGGACAGTCCGCTGTCGCAGCGGGTCGCGACCTACGCCGGGGAGGGCCGGCTGCTCCCCGCCGTCGACGGACCGACGGACTGTTTCCGCCGCGAAGACGTGGACCGGGAGTGGCTCGGCGCAGCGTTGCGTGAAGGTGCGGGCCGCCTGGTGTACGTCGGACATGTCACCGCGGCGGCACCCGAATCCGGTCAGAGCGAGCACGCCGAACTACACCTCGCCTGCGCCGCGGACTCCGTCGGGTTCGCGGAGCCGACCCGTGCCCACCGGCCGTTGTCCGCGAAGGACCTGCTGCTGGGCACGCACACGCTCACGGCCGAGCCGATCCGCGGCACGGAGTTGTGGCCGATCCCGAGCCGGGTCGCACTCATCGCCTGCGAGAGCGGTGGCGACCTGCGGTTCAGCGAGGCACTCGGATTGGTCTCCGCGATGATCGCCGGCGGGGCGGAACTCGTCACGGCCAGCCGCTGGGCGCTGCCCACCGACCTCGCGTTCCAGCGCATCGCCGGCGCCGCAACATCCTCGTGTCCTCTGCAGGACGCCATCTGCTCGATCGACGCGGCGCACGAACTGCCCGACGCGGTCGGCGCGCTCTGCGACTGGCAACGCGACCGGGTGGCCACCTGGCGGGACGAGCGGACGATCGAGCACTCACCGGTGCTGTGGGCGGCGTTCGCGACGGTCTCGACGCACTGATCCGCCTCGGCCGTCCGTTCCCCACATCGTGTCGGCCGGTCGTTGTACCGTCGTTGCTGTCGGTTCCGGCACGAAGAAGGAGCATGTCCCATGACCTCTCGTCTCAACCCCTACATCAGCTTCGACGGCAACGCGCGGCAGGCAATGGAGTTCTACAAGGAAGTCTTCGGCGGCACCCTCGCGTTGAACACGTTCGGTGAATACGGTGCGCCGGAAGGCGAGGGCGCCGACAAGATCATGCACGCCATGCTCGAGTCGGACAACGGCTACACGCTCATGGGTGCAGACACCCCGCCCGGTATGGAACACAACCCGGGGACCAATATCGCGGTGAGCCTGAGCGGAGACGACGGCGACGAACTCCGCGGCTACTGGGCCGAGCTCGCCGACGGCGGATCCGTGTCCGTGCCCCTGGAGAAGCAGATGTGGGGAGACGAATTCGGTGCCTGTACAGACAAGTTCGGCATTTCATGGATGGTCAACATCGCCGGCACACCCGGCTGATCGCAGCGCAGGGTAGTCCTGCAGATCGATGTCGGTAGCGAAGGAATCGGTCAGCTTCATCATCAGGCCGAACAGAGTCTTGGACTTGAACGTCCAGTTGCGCAGCCTGATTCGAATAGCCGACTTCGGCGCCAGAAACGGTCCGGCGCTGCCCCTGCGGGCGATCTTCGCGTACCCGAGCATCTGCTCGTTGTAGCGTCCGAATGCCACGCGGTGGTCGCCGTCGGCGGTGGCGAGTTCACCCGCCAGTACATACGCACCCACGAGGGCGAGTCCGGTCCCGAAGCCACCCAGCGTGTTTCCGTACGCGGCGTCGCCGACCAGGGCCACGCGGCCGGCGGTGTAGGTATCGGTCTCGACCCTCGCGATCGAGTCGAGGTAGAAGTCGGGCGCGTCGTCCAGGTGCGCGAGCAGCCGGGGCACGCGCCACCCCGCATCGGCATACGCGGTGGTCAGCATTCGTTTCTGCTGGGTGACGTCGCCGCGGTCGTACTCCATCCGGTCGGAGGCGAAGACGAACAATTCCGGAGCCTTCGGTCCGCCGACGACGGCCATCCGACCCGGCTCGTTGTACATCAGTCCCGTCCCGCGTTTCCGGTCCGGCGAGGCGTCACTCGCCGAACCCGTGGTCCCGACGACTGCGTAGTAGTACCCGAGGAATCGAACGAACTCGTCCTCCGGCCCGAACCGGTGGCGGCGGACGGCCGAGTGGATGCCGTCGGCGCCGAACACCAGGTCGAAGCGGCGTGCGTCCGACTTCTCGAATGTGACCTCGACACCCGACTCCGTGTCGACCAGTGCGGCGACGGAATCACCGAAGAGGTACTCGCACGAATCCGCGGTGCGTCGGTAGAGGATCTCGGTGAGGTCGCCCCGCAGGATCTCGACGTCTCCGCCGACGAATTCCCCCGGGATGGTCGCCAGGTGCCTGTCGCGTTCGTCGACGATCAGGAGGTCGGTCTTTCCGGTCTGCCTGTCGAGCACGTCGTCGAGAATTCCCATCCTCTCCAGGACTTTTCGGTGAACCTCCCCCTTGAAGTCGACGGCCTGGCCGCCGAGCCGAAGGTCGGGCGCCCGCTCGACGACGGTGACGGCGTATCCGCACCGACCGAGCCAGAACGCCAGGGCCGGCCCGGCGATGCTTGCACCCGAGATCAGGACGGTGCTGTTCGGCATGGGAGCCTCCAACGGATTAATTGTGTCTGATGGACACAATTCAGTGTATGGTAGACACTATTCCGGATCAAGAGTCGGCCAGAGGAGCGCAGATGGTCACCCAGCCCCGTACCGCCGAGCTGCTGTGGGGGTCGTCGGAGAGACCGAAGCGGGGTCCGAAGCCCGCACTGAGCCTCGAGCAGATCGTCGCCACCGCGATCTCGATGGCGGATGCCGAGGGCCTCGCCACACTGTCGATGCAGCGCCTCGCCGAAGACCTCGGGTTCACCAAGATGTCCCTCTACCGCTACACCCCCGGCAAGGCCGAGTTGACCGCCCTCATGCTCGATGCCGCTCTGGGACCCGCGCCCGACCTGTCCGGGATCGACGGCGGCTGGCGCGCTGCGCTCCACGAGTGGGCCCTCCGGATGTGGGCGGGCCTCCGGCGGCATCCGTGGGTGGTGGACGTCGCCGTCGGTCCACGCGTGCTGGGCCCGAACGAACTGGACTGGCTCGAAACCGGCCTCGACGCACTGCGCGACACGGGACTCGACGGCGGGGAACGCCTGGACACGGTGGTCCTGATCACCGGACACGTGCGCAGCCTCGTTCAGCAGACGACGGCCCCCGGCGCCGAAACCGACACACCCGAGAAATCCCTGAACGCGATCATGACGGGAATCCTCGCCGACCACGCCGACCGCTACCCCGAGGTGAGGGCCGCGTTCACGTCGGCCGGTTCCACCTCCGGGCAGGACGACGCGCTGGAATTCGGCCTGGCCCGGATCTTCGACGGTCTCGCCGCCCTCGTCGCGGCCCGTGCCGAATAACAGAGCGCGAGGCCCTCAGCTCGCCTGCGGTTTCAGGTCGCCGTAGTGGGTGTGCGCCTTGCCGGCGAGAAGCCACAGAGGCGCCGACGCGTCGTCGTCGGACAGGTAGCCCTTGTCGCGACCGTCGGCCAGGTACTGGGAGCGCACCCATTCCTCCATCGCCTCGTTCGACTGGTCGGGCAGACCGTAGATCTGCGCGACGGCGCGGTGAAGTTGTTCGTCGTCGACGGTCATGCCCTGCGGCTGCTTTCGCAGGTTCAGCGCCTTGTCCGTCTCCCCCGCTCGGTGCAGGTGGACGATGTGGAAGGCCATCTCACACACGAACGGCTGATTTCGGTTCACGATGCTCCTCTCCGTTCGTCACCCTCGATCGTCCCGCCCGAGTCCGTCCGGCGCCAGTGCGAACTATCGGCCGGGCCGCGCTCCCCGTCCGCTCCGCCGGTGTTCGTGGCCGAATGACGCGTTGCCACGGCGGATCTCGGTTGTGCTCGTGTGACGCCGACGGCGAATCAACGCGCGCAGCGTGGCCGAGTTCTGGTAGCCGACAGCGGACGCGATCGTGTCGACGCTCTGCTGCGTCGTGCGTAGGAGGAATGTCGCCTGGTCGAGTCGGATCTCCTGAACGAACTCCACCGGCGACATGCCCAGCACTGCGGCGGTGGTGCGTTGCAGCGTTCGTTCACTCACCCCGATCGCGTGCGCGACCGAGTTGATGGGCAACGGTTCCGCGAGGTGATCGCGAATCCACCGTTCGAAGGCGGTCATCGTCGGATCGGCGGTGGCGAGCAGGGACGGCACCGCGAAGATCGCCTGCGAGGGGCGGTCGCCGATCAGGAGGTACCGGGCGACGAGATCTGCCAGCGCCGGGCTGTGCTGCTGGACGATCGCCAGCGCGAGATCGATGTGCGCGAACGCCGCCCCAGCCGTCGTCACCCGGTCGTCGTGGATGAGGGTGCGCCGCTCGTCGAGGTCGACGCGGGCATAGCGGGCGCGGAACGCCGGCCCGAGCCACCAACTCGTCGTCGCGGTCAATCCGTCGAGCACCCCGGCCTCGGCGAGGAAGAACGTGCCGCTGCACGCCGCGGCGAGGGCGGCGCCGGAACTGCGCCCCTCCGCGACCCAGTCGAGGGCGGGATGCCCGCGCACCACGTCGACGATCCGATCCGGCGTCTTCACCCCGAGGGCGGGCATGACGAGGACGTCGGGCGGCTCGGCGATCTCCGTCAGCGGGGCGGTGGCCAGCACGAGTCCGTGACCGGTGCGGACCGATGGTCCGACCGCGACGGGGATGACGGTGAACGCCTGGTCGCCCGCCTCCGCGTCGTCACGCAGGGCATCGGCCGTCGCCAGGACGTCGAGCATGACGCTCAGACCCGAATCGAACATGCCGTCCACGGCGAGCACCGCGACTCTCATGACGGAAACGGTAACAAAGGTGGCGCTTCCGCCGCCCCGCATGCCGCTCGACGCCCATAGCGTCGGAGTTGAACGAAGTCGTACATCGACCGAGGAGGAGACATCATGACGATCGACAGAGGAATACTGGCACTGCTCGAGGCCAAGCCGGGCAAGGGTGAAGACCTGGCCGCGTTCCTCGAGCAGGGACGCGCCCTGGCGGCGGAAGAACAGGGCACCGTCACCTGGTACGCGTTCAAAGTCAGCGACACGACGTACGGCATCTTCGACACGTTCGAGAACGAGGAAGGCCGGCAGGCGCACCTGACCGGAGCCATCCCCCAGGCACTGGGCACGGTCGGACCCGAACTGCTCGCCAAGGATCCCGACATTCGTCCCGTCGACGTCATCGCCGTCAAGTAGGGGCGATCCCGCCCCGGTGAGCACGGTTTACCCGCATCCCCCGTCGGGCACCCGAACACGGACATCGACCGACGAGAGGTGTGGTTCCCAGTGCGAGCAGTCACGTGGCAAGGCAAGCGAAAGGTCAGCGTCGACACCGTCGCCGATCCGAGGATCGAACACCCGACCGACGCCATCATCAGGGTCACGACGACGAATATCTGCGGTTCCGATCTGCACCTGTACGAAACTCTCGGTCCGTTCATGGAAGAAGGGGACATTCTCGGCCACGAACCGATGGGGATCGTCGAAGAAGTCGGCACGGAGGCGGGCGACCTGAAGGTCGGCGACCGCGTCGTGATCCCGTTCCAGATCTCGTGCGGCAACTGTTTCATGTGCAACATGCAGCTGTACACGCAGTGTGAGACGACGCAGGTCCGCGAGCAGGGCATGGGAGCGGCGTTGTTCGGATTCTCCAAGCTCTACGGCGAGGTGCCGGGAGGACAAGCCGAGTACCTGCGCGTGCCCCAGGCCCAGTTCACCCACATGAAAGTCCCCGAGGGACCGCCGGATTCCCGATTCGTCTACCTGTCCGATGTGCTGCCGACGGCGTGGCAGTCGGTCGAGTACGCCGCGATCCCCGAGGGCGGGTCGGTGACCGTGCTCGGCCTCGGACCGATCGGAGACATGGCGGCGCGCATCGCCCACCACAAGGGTGCACGGGTCATCGCGGTCGACAACGTCCCCGAACGTCTTGCTCGCGCCAAGGCCCGGGGCATCGAAACCCTGAACCTGGACGAGCACGGCGGCGACCTCGCCGACGTCATCCGCGATGCGACCGACGGTCGCGGCACCGACTCGGTGATCGACGCGGTCGGCATGGAGGCGCACGGTTCACCGATCGGCAAACTGGCCCAGCAGATCGTCGGGTACCTGCCCGACGCGGTGGCGGCGCCGCTCATGCAGAAGGCCGGTGTCGACCGACTCGGCGCGCTGTATTCGGCGATCGACATCGTCCGCCGCGGAGGAACCATTTCCATCATCGGCGTCTACGGCGGCATGGCCGACCCGATTCCCATGCTCACGTTGTTCGACAAGCAGATTCAGCTGCGCATGGGCCAAGCCAACATCAAGAAGTGGGTGGACGACATCATGCCGCTGCTCGGCGACGACGACCCACTCGGCGTCGACACCTTCGCCACCCACGAACTCCCCCTCGATCACGCACCCCACGCGTACGAAATCTTTCAGAAGAAACAGGACGGTGCGGTGAAGATCCAGCTCAAACCCTGAGCAACGCAGGCGCACGCGGCGGTGGCCGGGAACCCGTGACGGGTGGCCCGGCCACCGCCGCCGTTTTGCGCAAACCGGATAGACCTCTCCGCGAGAATCTCGCTGACCAGCACGGATGCCGGAGAAATCCGCATCACGCCCGGCGCATAGCGGATTGCCCCTTTCAGTGACGCCCCTCACACTTGTAAGCAAGGAAACCTGATATTCAGCGATCAGCTGTCGCAGGTCTTGCGTACGACCCGGCCGCAGTGAGGTGGCCGCCCGAACGAGGAGCAGTCAAGAATGACGCGAACCCTTCCCCCCGGCGTTTCCGACGAGCGATTCGACGCGGCGCTCCAACGCTTCCGCGACATCGTGGGCGACAAGTGGGTCCTGTCGACCGCCGACGAGCTCGAAGCGTTCCGCGACCCGTACCCGGTCGGCGCCGCCGAGGCCAACATGCCGTCGGCCGTCGTCTCACCGGAATCGACCGAGCAGGTACAGGACATCGTCCGGATCGCCAACGAATACGGCATCCCCCTCTCCCCGGTCTCGACCGGAAAGAACAACGGCTACGGCGGCGCCACTCCGAGGCTGTCGGGTTCGGTGATCGTCAAGACGGGCGAGCGGATGAACCGGATCCTCGAGGTCAACGAGAAGTACGGCTACGCACTGCTCGAACCCGGGGTCACCTACTTCGACCTCTACGACTATCTGCAGAGCCACGATTCCGGACTGATGCTCGACTGCCCCGACCTGGGGTGGGGCAGCGTGGTCGGTAACACTCTGGACCGCGGCGTCGGGTACACCCCGTACGGCGACCACTTCATGTGGCAGACGGGCCTGGAAGTGGTGCTGCCGCAAGGTGATGTGATGCGCACCGGGATGGGCGCACTACCCGGCAGCGACGCGTGGCAGCTGTTTCCCTACGGGTTCGGCCCCTTCCCGGACGGCATGTTCACCCAGTCGAATCTCGGGATCGTCACCAAGATGGGGATCGCCCTGATGCAGCGGCCGCCCGCGTCGCAGTCGTTCCTGATCACCTTCGACAAGGAGGAGGATCTGGAGCAGATCGTCGACATCATGCTGCCGCTGCGCATCAATATGGCTCCGCTGCAGAATGTTCCGGTGCTGCGCAACATCTTCATGGACGCGGCCGCGGTGTCGAAGCGCACCGAGTGGTTCGACGGTGACGGGCCGATGCCGGCCGAGGCGATCGAGAGGATGAAGAAAGACCTCGATCTCGGATTCTGGAACTTCTACGGCACCCTGTACGGACCTCCGCCGCTGATCGAGATGTACTACGGGATGATCAAGGAGGCGTTCGGCAAGATTCCCGGTGCCCGCTTCTTCACACACGAGGAACGCGCCGACCGCGGTGGACATGTGTTGCAGGACAGGCACAAGATCAACAACGGCGTCCCCAGCCTGGACGAACTGCAGCTCCTGGACTGGGTACCCAACGGCGGGCACATCGGATTCTCCCCGGTGTCGGCGCCGGACGGCCGGGAGGCGATGAAGCAGTTCGAGATGGTGCGCGCTCGCGCCGACGAATATGCCAAGGACTACGCGGCGCAATTCATCATCGGACTCCGCGAGATGCACCACGTGTGCCTGTTCATCTACGACACGGCGATCCCCGACGCTCGTGAGGAAATCCTGCAGATGACGAAGGTCCTCGTCCGCGAGGCCGCCGACGCGGGCTACGGCGAGTACCGCACCCACAACGCCCTGATGGACGACGTGATGGCTACGTTCGACTGGGGCGACGGTGCGCTGCTGAAGTTCCACGAGAAGATCAAGGACGCCCTCGATCCCAACGGCATCATCGCGCCCGGCAAGTCCGGTGTGTGGCCGCAACGGTTCCGTGGCCAGAAGCTCTGACACCCACGCGCCTCAGTGCGCGGGCGTCTCGGCCAGGGCGATCCGGCAGCGGCCGAGGTATCCGCGGAACGCCTCGCGCTGACGAACAGTCATGTCGGCGAGCATCTGTTCCTCCAGCCCACAGATGCTCGTGTCGTACTCGGCGAGAAGGTCCAGAGCCTCCGCGGTCAGGCTGGTGAGCATGCGGCGGCGATTGGCGGGGTCGACGCGCCTGGTCACCAGTCCGCGGCGCTCGAGCGCGGAGAGCATCTCGCCCATCGTCTGCGCGGTGACGAAGGAGTTTCGTGCCAGTTCGGCGGACGACAATCCGTCGCGCCGGCGCAGGACGGTCAGCGCCGTGTACTGGAGCGCGGTGATGCCCATCGGCCGCAGCAGGGCATCCATGTGCGATCGGATCGCCAGCTCGACCTGCTTGATCGCGTACAGCAGGGTCGGCGAGGAGTCGTGCGCGTACTCCCCGTCGAGCGGTGTCTCGTCGATCTCGTCCGGAAGGTCCGTCGTCATCGTCCACTTCTCCCCGCGCCTCGAGCTCGAGGCCCACGAACTCGGACCTCAGGTTTCCTGACTATCTTAGGTCGCCCGAGCCGGGTTCGACCGCAACAACGAACACAAGGAACCCTGCCGAAACCGGTCGGCAGCTCATACGAATCGAAGGCAGCGACATGACCGTCACCGACGACACAGTCCTCATTACCCGACCGCAGATCGGGCCACGTCAGCTGTTCATCGACGGGCAGTGGCGCGAGGCCGGCGCCGGGGAACGATTCGAGATCGTCGACCCCTCCACCGGGAAACCCGTCACCACCGTCGCCGAGGCGGACGCGGACGATCTCGACTCCGCCGTCCGCGCCGCACGTGCCGCGTTCGACGACGGCCGCTGGTCAAGACTGCCCGGCCGCGAACGGGCCCGGATCCTGCTCCGCGTCGCTGCGCTCGTCCGCGAACGGGCCGACGAGATCGTCGCCGTCGAAAGCGTCGACGTCGGCAAACCCGTCTCCCTGTGCCGACCGGTCGACGTGGTGACCACCGCCGAACAGTACGAGTACTGCGCCGCGCTCGCGCAGACCGCGGGCGGATCGAACCGGGAGACGCCTCTCGACGCCCACGCCTACACTCGCCGCGAACCGCTCGGGGTCGTCGGCGCCATCACCCCGTTCAACTTCCCACTCATCCTCAGTACGTCGAAAATCGCACCCGCCCTGGCGGCCGGGAACACCGTGGTCCACAAGCCCGCCGAGGACACCCCGCTGAGCGCCCTGCTGATGGCGGAGATCCTCACCGAGGCAGGGGTTCCCGCGGGTGTGGTCAACGTCGTCACCGGCAAGGGGTCGACCGTCGGCGAAGCCCTGTTGCAGCACAAGGGGATCGACAAGATCGCGTTCACCGGATCGACGGCGGTCGGTCGGCACGCCGCGAGCGTCGCCGGAGAGAACCTCACCCCCGTCACCATGGAACTCGGCGGCAACGCCGCGCACATCGTCTTCGAGGACGCCGACGTGGACAAGGCGATCGGCGCGATCATCAAGGGCTTCGTGTTCAACACCGGACAGTTCTGCATGGGCGGCCCGCGACTGCTCGTGGCCCGGCCGCTCTACGAGACGGTGCTCGGCATCCTCGGCCAGGCCGTTCCCGGTGTGCCCGTGGGCGACCCGTTCGACCCGACTACCGTCGTCGGACCGATGGCCGGGGACAAGCACGTGCGGAAGGTCGAGGAGTACGTGCGGATCGCCCGGAGCGAGAACGCACGCATCATCGCCGGCGGCGAACGCCTGGATCTGAACGGCGGCCACTACTACCAGCCGACCGTTATCGCCGACCTGCCCAACACCTCCCGCGTGGTGCAGGAGGAAATCTTCGGACCGGTGCTGACGGTACAACCGTTCGACACCGAGGACGAGGCAATCGGGCTGGCCAACAGCACCGAATACGGGCTCGCATCGGGCCTGCAGACCGTCGACGTCGCACGGGCTCACCGCGTCGCGGCCCGACTGCAGGCCGGAATCGTGTGGGTCAACGACTGGGCCATGCTCGACCCCGCCGTCCCGTTCGGTGGCGTGAAGAACTCCGGATTCGGCCGCGAATACGGCCCGGAGGCGCTCGAGTCGTATTCCAAGGTCAAGTCCGTCGTCATCTCCCTCGCCTAGAGCGCCTCACCCTTTCAGGAGCATCCATGACCACCAGCACCACTGCCGCCGTCGTCGAAACCGGCGGAGCGAAGTTCACCGTGTCCACCGTCGACCTCGACGAACCACGCCCCGACGAGATCCTCGTTCGTCTCGTCGCCGCGGGCCTGTGCCACACCGACCTCGGCGTCGCCTCGGGCGCGCTGCCGTTCCCGCTGCCGGGCGTGCTCGGGCACGAGGGAGCCGGGATCGTCGAGAAGGTCGGCGCCGGCGTGACGACGGTCGACGTCGGTGATCACGTCCTCCTGTCGTTCAGCTCGTGCGGCTCGTGCGGGAACTGCCGCGACGGGCATCCGGCCTACTGCGCAACATGGTTGCCGCTCAACCTGATCGGGGGCGGGCGCGCCGACGGCACCAGCCCCGTCAGTCGCGGCGGAGAGGCTATCGGTGGGCACTTCTTCGGGCAGTCCTCCTTCGCGCACCATGCCGTCGTCGACGCGCGCAGTGCGGTCAAGGTCGACCCGGACGCCCCACT
The DNA here is from genome assembly GCF_001583455.1 of Rhodococcus sp. LB1. Lineage (NCBI taxonomy): Bacteria > Bacillati > Actinomycetota > Actinomycetes > Mycobacteriales > Nocardiaceae > Rhodococcus > Rhodococcus sp. LB1. The sequence goes on from NZ_LTCZ01000223.1 coordinate 50,779, forward strand.
GGACGTACTGGCGCCGCTGGGGTGTGGTGTGCAGACCGGAGTCGGGGCGGTGTGGAACGTGCTGAAGCCCCGCCCGGGGCAGACCGTGCTCGTCACGGGGGCGGGCGCCGTCGGGCTGTCGGCGGTGATGGCCGCGGCTCTGACTCCCGCGCCGAAGGTGATCGTCGTCGACCGGGTTCCGGCTCGGCTCGAACTCGCCCGTGAACTCGGCGCGACCCATGTGATCAACGCTGCCGAGGTCGACACCGCGGAGGAACTGGCGAAAATCGTTCCCGGCGGCGTCGACGGCGCGGTCGAGACCACCGGCAACGTCGGGGTGCTGCGGACCGCGATCGACGCGCTTGCACCTCGCGGCACGGCCGTCATCGTCGGTGCACCGGCCTTCGGCACCGAGGTGCCGGTCGACGTCAACGCCATGATCCCGGGCCGCACCATCGTGGGTCTGACGCTCGGCGACAGCGAAACCCAGACTCTCATCCCCGTGCTCGTCGACCTCGTCAAGTCGGGCCGGTTGCCGATCGACCGTCTCATCACGCACTACAGTTTCGACGACATCAACACCGCGGTCGCGGACATGACCAGCGGCGCCTCGATCAAACCGGTTCTCCGGTTCTGATCATCGAGAAGTAATCGAACGCAGTGCCGCAGAGGGGCTTTCACCGAACAACTCGCGGTACTGCCCGGCGAAGCGACCCAGGTGGTTGAACCCCCACCGGTAGGCGATCTCGGCGACGCCTGCCGTCTCGGGGTCGGCCGCCAGCAGGTCGCCACGGACCTTCCGCAGCCGGAGGTCCCGCAGATAGCGCATCGGGGTGGTGTGCAACGACGTCTGGAAGCCGTGCTGCAGCGCCCGCAGACTCACCCCGACCGCGCCCGCGATCTCGAGGGCGGTCAACGGCTCGTCTGCGTGCGCCTCGATGTACTGCTTGGCGTGCTCGACCGCCGCCGGGCAGGCGGGGGCGACGGTCGCCGCCAACTGCTCGCTGTAGTCGTGGCGCGATGCCAGGAGCAGCGACACGATCACGCTCTGCGTCAGCGGCGCCAGCAGTAGCGGGTGGCGGAACAGCGCATCCGTGTCGCGCAGTTGCACCGACAGGGCCTGCATCACGGACCACCACTGCTGCCCGTGCCCGGTGGTGATGTCCAACGCGAGGTCGAAGGCGATCGGGTTGCGGATGGGGCGTCCGAGGAGGAGGGCGAGTTGCTCCTCGACGGCGCGGCGTTCGATCTTCATCCCCAGGATCCGTCGGGTCTCCTGCCCCCAGCCCTGGAGCACCGATCCGCGGTCCGCGCGGTACACGGCGGCGCACGACGGGGTCGCGATGATCCGGTCGGCGCCCGAACTCGTCTTCAACCGGCCGCTCACCGGCACATTGACCTGGTACCAGTCCTCGAGTTTGCCGGTTTCGATCTCGACCTCGGTGTCGTAGGACAGCCAGCCCATTGTGACGGGACCCAACTCTGCGGCGTCGAGGTGTATGCCGAAGCTCTGCTGATCGCCGAGAACTTCCACGGAGTGCGGGTAGAACAGTCTTCCGCCCACGTGGCGCGCCTCTTCGACGTCTCGGCTGACGAGAGAGACAGACGCTGAGCCGCCGACAGAGGTGGACATCTCACAATGAGACCAGAGTCACACCACGATTGCAAGGTTTCCTTATCTTGAAGTCTGTCAAGGACAGTCTTTGAACCGTCCGATCGGGTAGTACCCGAGCCAGCCGGCCCAGGGGCATACTTGGCCGGCTCGGGGGTTTCCGCAGACGATACGGAGAAACTGATGCTCGACCGGCTGTACGCCGCTGTCCTCGCCGTCGCCGGGCTCGGCTACGGGGGATACATCCTCCTCGACGAGCTGACCGGAGGCTCGGACACCCCCGGAGAGGAAGACCATCACCTCCGCCGAGAACCCTCCGAGCAGGTGTCCACGGCATAACCGCACCTTCGTCATGGCACTCTGATGGACCGCTGCGGCAGGCAGCGGCCGGCTCACTGGTCGACGGTGAGGCCCTTCGCTTCGAGCACCTGGGCGAGATTGCTGACCTGGATCGGGGTTTCGCCCTTCTTGTACCGCTCGATGTAGGCGGCCTCGGCGGCGTCGCGCTCACGGGAGGCGTCGATGGCGAACTGGACCTCGTCGCGCCGGACCACCACCACTCCGTCGCAGTCACCCTTGATCACGTCGCCGGGATAGATGATCTGGCCGCCGAACACCAACGGCTGGTTGACGGGACCGAGGGATTCCTTCACCGTTCCCTCGATGCACACGTGCTTGGAGAAGACGGGGAACCCGAGTTCGCGGATCTCCCGGCTGTCCCGCACTCCGCCGTCCGTGACCAGCGCGCTGATGCCTCGGGCCACGCACGCGTTGGCCAGCACGTCGCCGAACTGGCCCGCCGGCTGGTCGCCGGAGGACACGATGAGCACGTCGCCGGGTTGCGCGTAGCTGATGGCGACCTGGAGCATGATGTTGTCGCGCGGATGGCAGACGACCGTGAACGCCGTTCCGCAGAACGACATATCGCGGTCGATGGGCTTGATCCCCGAATCCAGTGCGCCCTTGCGGCCCTGGGCTTCGTGGATGGTGGCGGCCGAGTAGGCGCCCAGCCGGTCGATCGCGGCCTTGTCGGCGCGGTCGATCTTGGTAGTGACGTGAACCATGGTGTCTCCGTTGGTCGTGTAAATGGGCGGGTGGGGTCAGCTGAGCGACGCGACGGCTTTCTCGACCGCCGCGGCCGCGTTCCGCAGCACGTCCTCGGACGTGGCGAACGAGACGCGGAAATACGACTGGGCGCCGTACGCGGAGCCCTGGATGGTGGCCACCGACGCGTGGTCGAGGAGGAAGAGCACCACGTCCTGGTCGTTCTCGAGCGGTGTGCCGTCGGGTGTCCGCTTGCCCACCAGGCCGGAGCATCCGACGAACAGGTAGAACGCGCCCTGCGGCAGTACGGGTTCCAGACCCTCGATTCGGGAGAACAATTCGAAGATGACGTCCCGCCGTGCCCGGTAGCTCGCGACGGAGGTGGTGACGAAACTCTGATCGCCGGTGAGCGCCTCGGCCGCGGCGGCCTGGCTGATCGACGACGGGCAGGAGGAACTCTGCGACTGCAGCTTGTTGATCGCTGCGATCAGGCCCTTGTTCCCGACGCCGTACCCCAGACGCCAGCCGGTCATCGCGTAGGCCTTCGAGACACCGTTGGTCACCAGGATCCGATCACGGAGGTGCGGCGCGGCCGACAACAGGTTCGGAACGGGTGAGTCGGTGAAGACGATCTCGTCGTAGATTTCGTCGCAGAGGACGTTCACGTGCGGGTTCCGGTCGAGGACCATTGCCAGTTCCGCCAGTTCCCGCTCGCTGTACACCGCACCGGTCGGATTCGACGGCGCGTTGAGGATCACCCATTTCGTCGCGGGAGTGATGGCGGCAGCGAGCTTCTCCGCGGTGAGCAGGAACCGGTCGGATTCCGGGCAGTCGACGACGACGGGTGTTCCGCCGTGGACGGTCACCATGTCGGGGTACGACACCCAGTACGGTGCGGGCACGATCACCTCGGTGCCCTCCTCCACCGTCGTCATCAGCGCCAGGAAGATGACCTGCTTGGCACCACCGCCGACGGTGATCTCGTTGTCCGCGAACTCGACCCCGGTCCGGTCGAGCATCCGCTTCGAGATCGCGTCCCGCAGTGCGGGAATACCGTTGACGGGGGTGTACTTGGTGAGACCGGATTCCATCGCTGCGACGGCTGCCGCCTTGATGTGGTCCGGCGTGTCGAAATCGGGCTCTCCGACCGTCAGGTCGAGGATCTCCCGCCCCGACGCCCGGAGCTCGCGAACCCGTTGCGCAGCTGCCACACTCGGTGACTCACGCATCTGGTCGACTCGTGCTGCAGGGACGAAGGTGGACATTGTTCCTCCTGGTCGAGGGCGTGGGAACGAAAGAAGCCGGGTAGTCGGGCGGTACCTTCACACCCAGGCTATCGGGGGCACATCACGCCTGTACAAGACCGATTACTTGTCGGGCGATAGCCGTTCGGCATGACTGGAATCAGAACGCCAGCAACACCTTCGCGGACGTGGACGCGTCCTTGGCGACGGCGAAGGCCTCGAGGCCGTCCTCGATGCCGAATTCGTGGCTGATCACCGGTTCGACGTTCAGGCTGCCGTCCGCCAGAGCGGCGAGCACCGAATCGATCTCGTCGTTGAATCGGAAGGATCCGACGAGTTCGAGTTCCCGCGTGATGACGAGCGAGAGCGGCGCGGGCTGAAGACCCGTGGGGAGCAGTCCGAGCATGACGACTCGGCCGCCGCGCGTCACGCCGCGAATCGCCGATTCGAGCCCGAGACCGTTACCGGAGCACTCGACGACGATGTCGGCGTCGACGGCCGCGATGCTCTCGGAGTCGGTGGCGTCGAGGGTCCGGTCGGCGCCGAGCGCCCGTGCGACGGTGAGGGGATATTCGTGCACGTCGACTGCGGTGATCTCGCGCGCCCCGGCCCGGCGCAGGACTGCCACCACGAGGCCGCCGATGGGTCCGCACCCCACGACGAGAGCGCTCTTCCCCGACACGTCGCCGGCGCGGGCCACGGCATGCCACGCGACGGCGGCGGGTTCCGCGACCGCAGCGGTGCGCAGTGGAAGGTCCGGTGGCAGCGGCCGCAGCATTCGGGAGGGCAGAACTGCGTACTTCGCGAATGCCCCTTCGGTGTGGGGGAATTGCGCTGCACTGCCGAGGTACGTGCATCCCGGCGAGAGGTTCGGGCGATCGGCGGGGAACCTGGCGCCGCGACCGCCGGGAGTGGCGGGATGCACGGCGACTCGTTCACCCGCTGCGGGGCCGCTGCCGTCCGCCGCGGCCTGCACCACCGTTCCCACCACTTCGTGGCCCAGCAGCATGGGTGCCTTCAGAATCGACTCACCCGCCGCCCCGTGCGTCCAGTAGTGCAGGTCGGATCCGCAGATCCCGCCGTATGCGATCTCGACGACCGTCTCGGACGATTCGGGCCGGCGCAGCGGCACCGATTCGATGCGCAGGTCTCCCGCGGCGTGCGCCACCACCCCGAGGGTTTCGGCCGGAAGCGGGGCGCCGGACTCGCGCTGTGCAGTCTTCACTGCGGGTCTCGATCGTTGCGCCGGATGAAGTCGAGTCCACCCGGTACCTGGAATGTGGGCATGATTTCGATCAGGCCGAGATTGACGTGGCCCGGGGCGTCGATCGCGAACTCGATGGTGTCGGCGATGTCCTTGGTCGTGATGGATTCGAAGCCTTCGTAGTACGTCTCCCACGCTTCCTTCATCGCCTCCGGCGACCCGCCCAGGTTGCGTCCGAAGATCTCGGTTTCGACTCTGCCCGGGCAGATCTCGGTCACGCGAATGCGCTTGCCGATGGTGTCGTTGCGCAGCTGTCGCGAGATCTGGTGCACCGCAGCCTTCGTGGCGTGGTAGGCGGTGTGGCCGTAGAAGTTGTACAGGCCGGCGATGGAGCTGATGTTGACGATGTGGCCGAGGTCCCGCTCGACCATTCCCGGCATCAGCAGCCGGCACAGGTGCAGCACCGCGCGGAGATTGACATCGACCATGGCGTCGACCGAGTCGGCCGAGGCATCCAGGATGTTGCCGGTGGCCGACACTCCCGCGTTGTTGATCAGCACGTCGATCTCGAGCCCCTCGACGGCCGCGCTCAGTGCGTCGATATCCGTGATGTCGACGGCGAGCGGGATCATTCCCGTCTTGTCCGCGACCTCGTCGAGACGTTCCTTGTTGCGGGCCACACCGTAGACGGTCAGTCCGCGCTTGGTCAGGATCTCGGTGACCGCGGCACCCATTCCGGTGTTGGCACCGGTGACGAGTGCCGTCCGGTAGTCGTTGAATGGCATAACGCTCCCTTGTCTTGCTGGTGGTGGTGAAAGTTGGTACAGCCCGGTGGTCTTCGAGTGGTCAGGAGACCACCGGGCCGAGTCTGGATCCGTCAGAGCGTGTCGCGGAGAGGCACGTGCGCCCGGTCGGTGATGGTGCTGACGGCGATGAGGGTGCCCACCGCGGTGACGACGGCATAGACCGCGGGAACGTAGATTCCGAACTGGGGGATCAGCCACGTCATGAGCAGGGGCGCCGTGCCACCGAAGACCGCCGAGGAGATGTTGTAGCCCAGCCCGTACGCCGAGTACCGCACCCGGGTGGGGAAGAGCTCGACGATGAGGATGTGGATGACGGCGGTGTGACCGGCGAAGATCACCGCCATGATGCATGCGCCGACCACGGCGAGCACGAAGTTGCCGGTCGCGATCAGGGCGTAACAGGGGATGGCACCGATGGCCATGGCGATCGCCGCGCCGGCGATGACCTTCTTGCGGCCGACGCGGTCGGAGAGAGCACCCATGAACGGGATGGCGATGCAGATCGCCACGAGGCTCGCCGCGGTCACGAGCAGGGCGGTGCCGGTCGAGAAGCCGATGTTGTCGCCCTTGAGGAACGTCGGCATGTAGGAGAACAGCACGTAGTAGCCGGAGCCGTTCATCAGCGGGATGAACAGCGCGAGCAGCATCGCCTTGCGGTGCTCGGGGGTCGCGAACGCTTCCTTCAGCGGGTTGCGGGACAGTCCGCCTTCGGCCTTGAGCTTCTCGAAGTTCGGGGTGTCGCTGATGGCCCGCCGGATGTACCAGCCGATGATGCCCATCGGGATCGCGACGAGGAACGGCACACGCCAGGCCCAGCTGGCCGGTCCGCCGCCGTTGATCGCGGCCTCGTTGAGCCACGGTGACATCGCGAACGCCACGAGCGTGCCGGTGAGCAGGGCCAGGAAGGACGCGATCTGGGCGTAGCTGGTGATGAGTCCGCGCTTGCCCTCCGGCGAGTGCTCGGCGAGGAAGGTCATGGCTCCCGCCGCCTCACCGCCCACGGAGAATCCCTGCAGGATGCGCAGGAGGATCAACAACGCGGGTGCGGCGACGCCGATCGCGGCGTAGGTCGGGAGAATGCCGATTCCCGCGGTGGCGACGCTGATCAGCATGATGACGAAGACGAGCATCTTCTGCCTGCCGATCCGGTCGCCCAGGATGCCGCAGACGACCGCGCCGAGAGGTCGCACGAAGAACGAGATCGCGTAACCGGCGAAGACGAGCATCAGCGCGTCACTCGACTTGGAGACGTCGAAGAAGACGATGGCCAGGGCGGTCGCCATGAAGGCGAAGATGCCGTTGTCGTAGAGCTCGACGAAGATGCCCACGCAGCCGGCGAGAACGACTTTGCGTAGCTGGCGGGGTTGCACCTCGTGTTCGGACGTGTGCCCGGCCGTGTCGGGTGAGATCGCGTTGGTCATGCTGACTCCATCTGGGGTACCGAGCTGTGCTGGGCGGATGTCGTTTCTGTGTGAAGGGGGATCCGAAGACTGGCGAACGCGTTCGCCACGCGGGAGCGGAGGAGATCGATCGAGCGTCGTTGTGACCGGTATGCGTCCACGGCGTCGGGGACGGTCACCTTCCTGAACCGGACCTCCTGGCCGGGGCGTGCCTGGCCGAGCTGGGACAGAGCGGTGGCGGTCACGACCGCGAGCACCGGGTATCCGGCGGTCACCCCTCGTCCACGATGCAGAACGAGGATCTCGTCGCCGGCGGGAACCTCGACCGCACCGATCGGCACTCCGCGGGAGAGCACCTCCGTCGACCGGTCTCTCCGGGGAACGGGGCTGCCCGGATCGGTCGGCGTGAGGCGGAGACCGATGTGGTTCGAGTTGCCGCCGATGACGAAGGGGGTGTCGAACAATCGGGCGGAGGTCGAGCCGAATTCGTGGACGTCGGGCCCATCCGTCACGTCGATGGTCCAGCATCCGGTGAAGGCCGCGGGCCGGGCGCCGAGCCGGAACAGCGGCATCCGGAAGTGCGGGTGGTCGATCGGCGGTCCGTCGACGTCGATGGCGACGGACTCGCCGACCGTCAGTTGCCGGCCGAAACCGAGTACCGAGTCGGGGGCGCAACTACCGAGCAGGTAGGGCGCGTCGATCGTTCCGTGCACGGCGAGGTAGACCCTGAGCCCGTCGCGGATTCCGCGGACGGTGAGTTCTTCGCCTGCGGTCCACACGAACGGCTCCCACTGTGGGCGGGTGACACCCCCGACCTGCACCTCCGCCGGCGCTCCGGTCACGGCGACGAGCAGGTCGATGCTCGCGACGGCGCCGAAGTCCATGGCGACCAACTCGAGCAGGGGTGCCGTACGCGGGCTTCCGACCAGTGCGTTCGCCACGTCGGCGCTGTACTGGTCCGAGGCGCCGCCGGTCATCTGGCCGAATCGGGATGCTCGGATCCGGCCGAGGTCCTGGATCGAGGTCAGGCCGGGTGTCGTGACGGTGATCGATTCAGCCATGACGGACCCCCTCGTACGTCGACCACTCGGCGGCGGTGATCGGAACGAAGAGGAACGTGTCGCCGGGCCGGAAGTCGGACAGTGGGTCCGTCGCCGGATCGACGATGGTCAGCGGGGTTCGACCGATCACCGGCCAGCCTCCCGGTGCGGGACGCGCGGACACGACGGCCTGCCTGCCCGCGACAGCGACCGCGCCGGCCGGCACGTGCGGCCGCGGAATCGTGCGGCGTGGGACGGGCCGCGGGAAGGCGGGGCCGTCCAGCATCGGGGCGCCGCCCGGGGAACCGAAGCAGCGCATCGTCAATGGGCCTGCGCCGTGCAGTCGGATCACCTCGGCGGGTGAGAGTTCGAGGTGTTCTGCCACCTCGTCGAGGTCGGGGCCGAAGTCTCCCCCGTAGACGACCGGGATCTCGAACTGCCGCGGGCCGCGGGCCGCGGCATCCGCGGGGAGCTCGATCAGTCGTTCGACATGTGCACGGATGGCGTCGTGGGTGGTTGCACCACAGTCGAATTCGACCAGCAACGCGTCGTACGTGGGGATGATGCCGGTGACCGCGACCTCGTCGCCGCGTGCGTCGAGCGCGGCGGCAACCGTGTGGACCGCCTGCCAACGCTCCTCGGCATCCGCGGACAGCGACGTGAGACGTACCGCGGAGTCTCCGCAATCCGAGAGGACGAACTCCCGGTGCGGCCGGATGCACGTCACGCCGGACACGACGCGGACTCCGTCTCTTCCTTGGCTGCTTCCTTGGCCGCGAGGACCTCCGTCACCGGGGCGATGACAACGCCCGCACGCAGGAGCGCCTCCCGGATCGCTCGCGCATTGCGTACGGCGTCGGCGCCGTCACCGTGCAGCAGCACCGTGTCGGCCTCGATCGGGATGCGGGTGCCGTCGACGGCCTCGACGACACCCTCGGTCACCATCTGTACCGTGCGCGCCACCAGAGTGTCCTGGTCGTGAATCACGGCACCGGGCTCGGACCGCGGCACCAGGGTGCCGTCCGAGCGGTACGCGCGGTCGACGATGGCGACGATCGCCACGCGAATCCCCCGCTCACGGGCGTGGTCGGCGAGTTCACCGTCCTGGGCGAGCACGATCAGCCGCGGGTCGAACGCTTCCACCGCGTCGACGACGGCACGTGCGTAGTCCGCGCGCGTCGCGACGAGGTTTCCCAACCGACCGTGCGGTGCGATGTGCGAGAGCGTCGTGCCGTGTGATGTCGCGAAGGCGTGCAGTGCGCCGAGTTGGTACAGAACGTCCGTGCGTACCTCGTCTGCGGTGAGGTCCATCGCGCGCCGGCCGAAGCCTGCCAGGTCGGGAAAGCTGGGGTGCGCGCCGATACCGATTCCGCGGGCGACGCATCCTCGGACCGTCGCGTCCATGGTCCTGGGGTCACCGGCATGGAATCCGCACGCGACGTTGGCGGACGTCAGCACGTCGAGCAGAGCGTCGTCGTCGCCCATCGTCCATGCGCCGAAGCTCTCGCCGAGGTCGGCGACGAGATCGATCTTGACAGTCACGGTGCCTCCCATGGGGACCTGCAGTGGAACCGCTGGTGCAGTTCCTGTGAACTTTCGATGTAAACGGACGCTACGCAGGATCCGGTTCGGGCGGTTAATACCTGTTTTACGTGAGGCGATAACGAACGTCTATGGTGTTTGAACAGCGGCGATGCAAAAAGGGAAGAACAGCGCCTCGCATTTGGCTACGGCGGTGTTTCCGCCCGGCAACCTTGTCGAAACCGCGGCGTGCTTGCGTCGCCGCATCGTCAGAAAGGCAGATCGCTCGTGGATACCCGACGCTTGTTCTCATTCGTCCGCATCGTCGACGCCGGAAGCATCACGCGGGCGGCCGACATTCTGCACATCGCCCAGCCGGCACTGAGCCAGCAGATGACGGCACTGGAGACGCACTTCGGTCAGCAGCTGCTGATCCGCAGCAAGCAGGGAGTGGAACCCACCGATGCGGGGCGCGCGCTGTACCGGCACGCGCAGGTGATCCTGCGGCAGGTGGAGAGCGCGCAAGCCGAGGTGAGCGTCGTCGGTCGAGAACTGGCGGGCGGTGTCTCCGTCGGGCTCGCGCCCTACAGCACCGTGAGTTCCATCGCGTTACCGCTGCTCACCGCGGTGCGGTCGCGGTACCCCAGCATCCTTCTGCACATCAACGAGAACTTCGGCGGCGTGCTGAGCGAGGCCATGATGACCGGCCGCATGGACATGGCGCTGCTCTACGACGCCGGGCCGATCAAGGGCGTCAACTTCGAGCGCCTTCTCACCGAGGAGCTCATGGTCGTCGCCCCGGCAGGCACCGGTCTGCCCGGTGACACCGGGACCGCCGTGGCCATCAAGGACCTCGTCGACCTGCCGCTGCTGCTGCCGGGCCCGATGCACACCATCCGCAAAGTGGTGGAGCAGGCCTACGAACACGCCTTCGAGCACGCGCGAGTGGTCGGCGAGGTGGAATCGGTGACCCTGATGGCGCAGGCGGTCCGGAACGGTCTGGGCGCGACGGTATTACCGTTCTCCGTGGCACGCCGCATCATGAATGTGGAGAACCTGGAACTCCGCCGCATCGAACCGACCATCGAAGTCCAGGTCTCCCTCGGAACACCCGCCAATCAGCCGCTCTCGGGACCTGCCGAGGCGGTACGCGAGGTGTTGCGCAGTGTCGTCGCCAACTACATCCGGACCAGTTCGGAAGCCGACCGAGGCCTTCAGTAGCCCCGGCCCGGGTCGATCGGCGCCATCAAAGGCGCTCCCGCAGCGAAGCGTTCGATGTTGGACGCGACGTGATCGGCAAGCAGCCGCGTCAGACCGGTCGCCGGATTCGCGACGTGCGGGGTGATGATGGCGTTCGGCAGGGTCCAGAGCGGGTGTCCGCCGGGAAGGGGTTCGGGGTCGGTGACGTCGAGGGCGGCCCCGCCGATCGACCCGGCCCGCAGTGCGTCGACGAGCCCCGCGGTGTCGACGAGGGAGCCGCGCGCCACGTTGACGATCCACGCCGTCGATTTCATCTGCGCGAGCGCGTCTTTGTCGACGATCTGTGCGGTCGCCGCCGTCGCCGGTGCGGCGATGACGAAATGATCGGCTCTGGACCAGATTTCCGACGTCCGATCGGACGGCAGCGTCTCCACTGCACCCGGTACCGGGGTTCCCGAACGGGTCACGGCGAGCACCCGCGCCCCGAACGCGTCGAGCAGCGGGATCATCGCACGACCGATGCCGCCGCACCCGACGATGGCGACCGTCGCCCCGCGCAGCGTGCCCACCTGCGGGTCGAACTCGGCCTTGCGCCAGGAGGTCGCGCGCACCTGCTCGGTGAGGGCACGGACCCCGGCCAGGAGCAGCAGGACTCCGTGTTCCGCGACGTTACCGGCATAGGCGCCGGCCGCGGACGTCCACGTCCGCTCGGTGTCGACGATCCCCGCGGAAATCCACGGCTCCACACCCGCCGAGGGGAGTTGCACCCAGCGCACCGAGTCCGGCAACTGCGCCGGGAACGTGTCGGGGCCCTGCGCCCACACCACGGCTTCGGCGTCGTCGAGCGGGGCGAGTACGCCTCCGCCCCGTTCGATCCCGCGCATCAGGGCGGTGTCGGGGTTCGGTCCGAGGTGAATACGGGGCGTTGCGGTGTTCGGCATCATGGTCTTTCGAGTCGGTCGGGTGAGGATCACACTACGGCGGTCAGGCCGCCGTCGACGTACAGGATCTGGCCGTTGACGAAGTCCGACGCCGGCGACGAGAGAAAGAGCAGTGCGCCCACGAGTTCCTCGGTGCGGCCCCACCGCCCGGCGGGCGTGCGTTTGGTCAGCCACGCACTGAACGCGGCATCGTTCACGAGCGCCTCGGTGAGCTGGGTATCGAAGTAGCCGGGCGCGATGGCGTTGGCCTGCAGTCCCAATGGTGCCCAGTCGGCGCACATTCCGCGTGTGAGCATCTTCAGCCCGCCCTTACTCGCGGCGTACGGGGCGATGCCCGCCCGGCCCAGTTCACTCTGGACGGAACAGATGTTGACGATCTTGCCGTGCCCGCGCCGGACCATCGCCCGCGCGAACTCGCGGCCGACGAAGAAGGCGCTGCTCAGGTTGGTGTCGAGCACGCGACGGAAGTCGTCGTCGCCGAACTCGAGCAGTGGGCTGCGGTGCTGGACGCCGGTGTTGTTCACGACGATCTCGACGGGACCGATCTCGTTCTCGACCCGCTGCGCGGCGGCGGCGACCTCCTCGGGAGCGGTGACGTCGAAGGCGCAGGTGTGGACTGTCCCACCGGTGGCGCGGACGATCTCGTCGCGGCTGCGTGCGAGGGCGTCGGCGTCCCGCCCGTTGAGCACGACCTCCGCACCCGCCTCGGCGAGTCCGTTGGCGAGTGCGAAGCCGATTCCCCGACTCGACCCCGTGACGAGCGCGATCTTGCCCTCGACGTCGAAACTCCCATGCGAACTCACTGTGTGACGACCTTTCGTTCTTCGTGCAGGTATTCGACGGCGGCCCGGGCGATCGCGTCCGGCGCCGGAGCGACGTCCAGGACCACTCCGAATTCGTCGGCGTCGAGCGGCTCGAGGAGCGCGAACTGGGAATCGAGCAGGGCAGGTGGCATGAAGTGCCCGCTCCGCGCGTGCATCCGGTCGTGGATGACCTCCCGCTCGCCCGTGAGGTGGACGAACAGCACCGGGTCGGAGACGTCGCGGAGGATGTCCCGGTAGCTCCGCCGTAGCGCCGAGCACGCCACCACACCACGGCGTCCCTGATCGGACAGTTCCCGCAGTCGGTCACGGACGACTGCGAGCCACGGCGCCCGGTCGTCGTCGGTCAGCGGGATACCGGCGGCCATCTTCTCGACGTTCGACGGCGGATGCAGATCGTCGGCGTCGAGGAACCGGTGGCCGGAAAGTTCGGAAACTTGCTGCGCGACTGTCGTCTTCCCGCAGCCGGTCACCCCCATCACCACGATGTGGGGTCGCTGATCGCCACTCATGAAATGTTCCTGTCCGCCGGTGTGGAGAGATGCAGTTCGAACATGCCCGACCGGACAACTGCTTGGCAATGGCGGAGGGGATACCGGTTGACGTTGCCGTCATAGCGAAGCGCGAGGGATGCGGGGTGTTACCGGCTCACGAGTTTGATCGCCGCGGCCTCGATGGTCTCCTCCGACAGCAGGACCTCGAGTGCAGCGTCGCCGAGCGGAATGAAACTGTCGTCGCTCGTGACGCGTGCAAGCGGCCCGGTGAAGCCGTCGTCGACCAATGCCGCGACCACACCCTCGGAGACACCCCCCGATGTGCGGGTCTCGTCGACGACGAGGACCCGGCCGGTGGCGTTCGCCTCCCGGACGATGTCCGAGACGGGTAACGGTGCGAGCCACCGCATATCCACCACACGCGCAGCGATGTGCGCCTTCGCGAGCCGGCGCGCGACCCGCAGGCTCATCCGGACCCCGTTGCCGAACGTGACGATCGTCAGGTCGGTGCCGTCACCGTACGTGCGGGCGGAGCCGATCGGCACATGGTTCTCGGCCCGCTTCACCGGATCCGGATACGCGGCCAGCCACCGCTCGTCACCGTCCTCGTACAGATCCCGGGTGTGGTACAGCGCAATCGGTTCCAGATACACACACACCGCCCCCGCGGTCCGCGCGGCCGCCACGCACGTGTGCATCATGGCCGCGGCGTCGTCGGGGCGAGCCGGGGATGCCACGACGACCCCGGGAATGTCACGCAGCGCGGCGACGGCGTTGTCGTTGTGGAAATGCCCACCGAACCCCTTCTGATACCCGTACCCCGCGACCCGCACCACCATCGGATTGCGGTACTGACGGTCGGAGAAGAACTGCAACGTCGCACCCTCCCCGCGGATCTGATCGGCGGCATTGTGCAGATACGCCAGGTACTGGATCTCCGGGATCGGCAGCAGTCCGGACACCCCCGCGCCCAGCGCGAGCCCCAGGATCGCCTGTTCGTCGAGAAGCGTGTCGAACACACGCGCCGACCCCGCCCTCTTCATCAGACCCCGCGTCACCCCGTAGACCCCGCCCTTGCGGGCCACGTCCTCACCGAACACCAGCGACTCGGG
>NZ_LTCZ01000224.1:0-64904 GCF_001583455.1 Rhodococcus sp. LB1
GAAGGGCCAGGCTTCCTCTGTTTAATCCGGTGAACGCAATTCGCTGCTCCTCGCGGGCGGTTTCGCGCCCGCCTTCCCGGAGCATCGACTGTCGGATGTGCCGATGGCGTCGATCGCCGATGCCATCGGGAAGATCCTCACCGCGCATTCCCCGTACCCGGCGGTGGTCGTCGACCGGCACTGGAACATGGTGGACGCCAACGACGCGGTCGCGGTGCTGACCGAGGGGTGCGCCGCGGAATTGCTCGAGCCGCCCGTGAACGTCCTGCGATTGAGCCTGCACCCGGACGGCATGGCACCGCGCATCCTGGACCTGGCGCAGTGGCGGGGGCATCTCCTGCACCGGCTGCGGCATCAGATCGCGGTCACCGGCGACGACGGACTGCGTGACCTGCTGCGGGAGTTGGAGGGCTACCCCGGTGGCACCGTCGGCAGCGCCGAACTGCCGGGGTCGCTCGTCGTGCCGCTGCGTATCCGGCACCACGACACGGTGCTGGCGTTCCTCAGCACGACCACGATGTTCGGCACTCCCCTCGACGTGACGGTCGCGGAGCTGGCCATCAAATCGTTCTTCCCCGCCGACGCGGTGACAGCGGCTACCCTCCGCAGTAGCGTGAGCAGCGACTGAGGAGGTAGGTCTGATGGACTTGACAGCAATTGGTGTCGGTTTCGGCTACGTGGTCGTAGTCCTCACCATTCTTGTCGTCGTGGTCGGGGTGTCGGCACTGTTCGTGTTCTCGATCAAATCGGATTTCATTCCGCCGGAATCCCCGGGGACTCCCACGGGGCGGAAGCGGATCGGCAGGGCGGAATAGCCGCGTACGCACCGGAAGGCGGGCGGTTCCTCACGGAGGGGCTGCCCGCCTTCACGTATGGCCGGGCCGCCGGTTTCTGGATCGATTCCGCTGTGCGGGCGGGGCGAAGCAACGCTTACTGAGACGCTCGGGGACAAGGCGACTACCGTGACAGGAGTCGTCTATTTTTCGAGGAGCACGGAATGAGTATCAAGTCGGTTGAGTCACGCCGCCATCGCGTCGTGGTCATTGGATCCGGCTTCGGTGGGTTGTTCGGCACACAGGCGCTGAAGAATGCCGATGTCGACATCACCATGATCGCGCGCACCACTCACCATCTGTTCCAGCCATTGCTGTATCAGGTGGCGACCGGCATTCTCTCCGTCGGCGACATCGCTCCCGCCACCCGGTTGGTGCTGCGGAAGCAGAAGAACACCAAGGTTCTGCTCGGCGATGTCGACAAGATCGATCTCGAGGCGAAGACGATCACCTCCCGGTTCCTGGACCGGACCACCATCACCCCGTACGACAGCCTGATCGTCGCGGCGGGCGCGGGCCAGTCCTACTTCGGCAACGATCATTTCTCCGAGTTCGCGCCGGGCATGAAGACCATCGACGACGCCCTCGAACTGCGCGGCCGCATCCTGGGCGCGTTCGAGCAGGCCGAATTGTCGAACGATCCCGCCGAACGCGCCCGGCTCCTGACGTTCGTCGTCGTCGGCGCCGGTCCGACCGGTGTCGAGCTCGCCGGCCAGATCGCGGAACTGTCGCGGCGCACCCTGTCGGGGGCGTTCCGCAACATCGATCCTCGTGAGGCCCGCGTGATCCTGCTGGACGGCGCGGACGACGTGCTGCCCGTCTACGGCGGCAAGCTGAGCCGCAAGGCCCGCCAGCAGCTGGAGAAGCTCGGCATCGAGATCCAGCTGGGGGCGATGGTCGTCGACGTCGACGTCGACGGCCTCGTCGTCAAGGACAAGGACGGCACGCAACGCCGGATCGAGTCGCAGTGCAAGGTGTGGTCGGCCGGTGTGCAGGCGAGCCCGCTGGGCAAGCAGATCGCGGAGCAGTCGGACGCCGAGATCGACCGGGCCGGTCGCGTCCTGGTCAAGCCGGACCTGTCGGTGCCCGGCCACCCCGAGGTGTTCGTGATCGGCGACATGATGGCGCTCGACAAGTTGCCGGGTCTGGCGCAGGTCGCGATGCAGGGCGGCAAGTACGCGGCCAAGCAGATCAAGGCCGGGCTGAGCGGTCAGAAGCCGGAGGACCGGCCGCCGTTCAAGTACTTCGACAAGGGCAGCATGGCCACCATCTCGCGGTTCAGTGCGGTGGCGAAGGTCGGGAAGCTCGAGATCAGCGGTTTCATCGGCTGGGTGGCCTGGCTGGCGATCCACCTGATGTACCTGGTCGGGTTCCGCAGCCGGCTGTCCACTCTGCTGTCGTGGACGGTGACGTTCCTCGGCCGCGGGCGCGCGCAGATGGCGTCCACCGAGCAGTGGGTGTTCGCCCGCAACGCGATGGAGCAGCTGGAGCGGCACGAGCGGGAGAGAGAGGCCGAGAAGTCGTCCGGCGGCGCGCAGCGCAAAGCCGCGGGGTGACGCAGGCGCGCCCATGACGTGAACAGAGCGGAGGGGACGGACCTGTCGGGTCCGTCCCCTCCGCCGTGCGCGTGGGTGGTCGTCAGTTGCCGAGGCGTCCGGTGTCGGTGATGTTCGCGAGCCGGACCTGCCCCTTGGAGACGAGTCGATCCTGTTCGTCGGTGATCCGGACCTCCCACAGCTGCTGGGTGCGTCCGCGGTGAACGGGACTGGCTTCGGCGGTCAGCGTGCCCTCCCGCGTCGCGCGAAGGAAGTCGGTGTTGTTGTTGACACCGACGACGTGTCCGCGTCCGCCGAGCCACACCGTGCCCGCTGCGCTGGCCACCGATTCGATGACGGAGCAGTAGACGCCGCCGTGCTGGATTCCGGCCGGCTGCTGCAGGTCCGGGGTGACCGTCCATTGCGCTCGCACGCGGTCGGGTGAGAGTTCGGTGTATTCGAGCCCGATGAGGGCGTCGAAGCCCTTGCCCAGTTGATCGGCCAACGCGGCAGTGTCGATCCGCCCGTCACCGTTCGATGCCTGCTGTTCCCCGGAATCCACCATCACACTCTCCATCGGATCGCTGTGCGCTCTCGCGGCGCACCCGATCTCCTGCCTACACGACGGGAAGGGAGGCGGGAAAAGCAGGTGGGGCAAACGGATCGGCGGGCCTCACACTGTGTCAGCGTGAGGCCCGCCGTGGGATGGACCTGGGAGTCACTGCAGCCCTCAGGACTCCGGCGCGGTCCGGTAGTTCGGTTCTCGGCGCCGGCATTTCTGCTCGGCGCCTGGAACGAGTATAGGCAAGGCTGCCCTAATTAAGCAAGCGCTTCCTGGCTTGCCCGAGTCGGCCGCAGTGCGGGCGCGTGATCCGGCTCTTCGAGCGGACCGGCACCCCGGCGGCCACGAAGGCGTCCAGGATCCCCTGCCCGCGGCGCTGCGCGGCCGCCTCGCCGCCACCGGCGAGGATCGGCACGTACGTCGCGGCTCCGAGCACGGCCTCCCCCACGAGTCCCCAGAAGCGGGACGCGTCGATCGGCGTCAGCCGGGCGATGGCGTCGAACACCGCGTGCAGCGACGTGAGACTGCGGTGCACCGTCCAGAGCAGCAGCGCCCGCTCGCAGGGCACGGTGACCGTCCGGGGTGCGCCGGCGTACGGGTCGTCCGGCAGCACGCGCATGGTGTCGTCGGCGACACCCGCCCAGTCGATGCCCTCGTCGCTGTCCATGTGGATCCACAGGTTCTCGAGCCCCGGGTCCCACGCGCGGCCCTCCAGGACGACGAGCGCGGTGACGCGCCCGACCACGGCGTGTATGAGCGCGGTGGCCACCTGCATCGCGGCGACGTCCGGGTCGGTAACGTCCTCGAGCGAACGGGCCCACATCCGGGGCACCCGGTCGCCGCCGAGGTCGTCCGCCAGCGACCACCACCGGCGTTTACCCTCGTCTGCCATCGTCGCGACCGCGTACATGCGCGGATATTCGGCGTTCAGCGCGCGAAGTCGCGTGCAGGACACGTCCAGTGCGGTCGCGGGGGCGGACAGGGTCGAAGTCACCGTGCACTCCAATCGGTCGGGATGGAACACACCAAACATAGGTGAGCCTAACCAAATATCAAGACTTGACATCATGTGATGTGAGGCACCCCCGTCGACCGCAACGCCCGGGACGTCCCGCCGGATGTGGCATCAGAGATAGGGTTCCGTAACCTAAGTAGTTGAATTCGGTGCAGATCCGGTGCACAGGCACACACGTCAGGAGCTTCCCCCGCCAGTGACGACGACGAGACAGTTCGGCAGCGACATCCCGCACCTGCCGACCGACGAGCCCTACGGGAAGCGCGACGTCCCGCGCGGTCCCGCCCCGCTGTACCTCCGGGCACTCGCGGGACTGCTCGACATCGGGATAGTGGCCATCCCCCTCGTCCTCGGCTGGTACATCGTGGAGTCCCTCCGCGAAGACAACGGCGGCGGGCAGGCGGACCGGGTCGTGTTCGGCGGCGCCGCCGTCGCGATCGCCCTCGGACTGGCCCTGTGGAACCGCGGTTTCCGCGAAGGCAACACCGGCCAGAGTTCGGGGAAGGGCTGGGTCGGCCTGGTCACCCGCGACACCCACACCCAGGACGCGATCGGCCCGAAACGGTCGCTACAGCGGGTGTTCCGGCGTTCCGGAACCGAGGTCGTGCGGGAGAGCACCGCGTCCGACGAGGGCTTCACCGTCCGCGAGAAGGACGTGTCGGTCGCGGCGATCCGGCGACGTCGGCTCGTCGGGCTGGGCGTCCTCGTGGTCCTGCTCGGGTTGGTGCTCCTCGCCAGCGTCGCCGTCGGGGCGCGGCCGCTGTCGTTCGCGGAGATCTTCCATGCACTGTTCGACGCGGACGGTTCGCAGACCGACATCATCGTGCGCACACTCCGCGGCCCGCGCACCGCACTGGGACTCATCGTCGGAATGGCGCTCGGTGTCGCGGGCGCCCTCATCCAGGGGCACACCCGCAACCCGCTTGCCGACGCCGGCCTCCTCGGTCTCAACGCGGGCGCCGCATTCCTCGTGGTGCTGTCGATGTACCTGTTCGGGTTCAGCGCGCCCAGCGAATACCTGTGGTTCGCGTTCGCCGGGTCGTTCGCGGCGAGCGTGGTCGTGTTCGGGCTGTCATCGATCGGGAACGGGGCGGCGAGCCCGCTGAGCCTGGCCCTGGCCGGCGCCGCCGTCGCGTTCTTCCTGCAGGCGATGACCAACGCAATCATCATCGTCGACCAGTCCAGCCTCGACTCCTACCGCTTCTGGGTGGTCGGGTCCGTGGCCGGCCGCGGCTTCGACGTGCTGTGGCAGGTGCTGCCGTTCCTCGTCGTCGGACTGATCCTCGCCCTCGTCAGCACACCGGGCCTGAACGTCCTCAGCCTCGGCGAGGACGTGGCACGGTCGCTGGGCACGAACATCGCGGCCAGCCGCGCACTCGGCATCGTCGCGATCACCCTCCTCACCGGTGCGGCCACCGCGGCGTGCGGTCCGATCGCGTTCATCGGTCTCGTCGTCCCCCACGTCGCGCGGGCGATCACCGGCCCCGACTACCGGTGGCTGGTCCCCTACGCCGGGCTCCTCGGCGGCGTCATGCTCGTGACCGCCGACGTCATCGGACGCGTCGTCGTCCGGCCGGGTGAGTTGCAGGTGGGGATCGTGCTGGCCGTGTTCGGTGCACCGTTCTTCATCGCGTTGGTTCGGCGCAGAAAGTTGGCAAGCCTGTGAGCACTCGCGACGAAGTGCGCCCCGACCTCGGGGCCGCCCCGGCGTCCCGCGTCCCGGCCCGCCCCGCGTTCCGGCTCGGACCGATCTCGCTGGTCCTGCGCCCCCTCGGCATCGCCGTGAACGTGGCCCTGCTGGTGGCGCTGTTCCTGGTGCTGTGCCTCAACATCGGCCGCGGCGACTACCCGCTGTCGATCCCCGAGGTCACCCGGGTGCTGTTCGGCGGCGGCACGAAGGCGCAGAACTTCATCGTCATGGACCTCCGGCTGCCGCGGTCGCTGACCGGGGTGTTCATCGGCATGGCCCTCGGCTTGGCCGGCGCCATCACCCAGTCGATCGCCCGCAACGCCCTCGCCAGCCCGGACATCCTCGGCATCACGTCCGGTGCCAGCGCCGCCGCGGTCGCGCTGATCGTCCTCGGCGGCGGCGGCAGCTTCGTCGGCCTCCTCGCCACCCTGGGCATCCCGCTGGCCGCCCTGTTCGGCGGACTTCTCACCGCGCTGGTCATTTACCTGCTCGCGTGGCGCGGCGGGGTGGAGGGTTACCGGCTGATCCTGATCGGCATCGGCATCAACGCCATGCTGATCGCCGTCACCGGCTGGCTGCTGATCTCCGCGGACATCAACGACGCGTCGCGGGCCCAGGTGTGGCTCAACGGGTCCCTCAACGGCGCCGCCTGGAGTCAGGTGTGGCCCGTCACGATCGCCGTCGTCCTCGTCGGCGGCTACGCGGTGATCTCGTCGTTCACGATGGGCGCCCTCCGCCTCGGCGACGACAACGCGGTGTCGCTGGGTGTGCGGCTGCAGTGGTCGCAGGCCCGGCTCCTGCTCATGGCCGTCGCCCTGGCCGGCATCGCGACCGCGGCGGCGGGTCCGGTCGGCTTCGTCGCGCTCGCCGCGCCGCAGGTGGCGCTGCGGCTGGTGCGGTCCGCGGGACCGCCGCTCATCGCGTCGGCGCTGACCGGCGCCGTGCTCGTGGTGGGCAGCGACGTCGTCGCCCGCACGATCCTGCCCGTCGAACTGCCGGTGGGTATCGTCACCTCCGCACTCGGCGGTCCATTCCTGCTGTATCTGCTGGTGCGCAACAATCGGAAGGTCTCGGCATGACCGTGCAGACTGACTCTCGACTGATCGCCGAGAACCTGAGCCTCGGGTACGGCGACCGGGTCATCGTCGACCACCTCGACCTCGAGGTGAGGACCGGGGTGATCACCACCGTGATCGGACCGAACGGCTGCGGCAAGTCCACCCTGCTGCGCGCGCTGGGGCGGCTGCTGAGGCCGCGCAACGGTTCGGTGCTGCTCGACGGCAAGGCCATCGGCTCGATGCGCACCAAGGACGTCGCCCGCACACTGGGCATGCTTCCCCAGGCGCCGCTGGCCCCCGAGGGGCTCACGGTGGCCGACCTGGTGGCCCGCGGCAGGCACCCGCACCAGTCGTGGCTGCGGCAGTGGTCGTCCGACGACGAGGGCGAGGTCGCCGAGGCGCTCGCGCTGACCGGGGTGTCCGACCTCGCGGACCGCCCCGTCGACCAACTGTCGGGTGGTCAGCGTCAGCGGGCCTGGATCTCGATGGCCCTCGCGCAGGGAACCGACATCCTCCTGCTCGACGAGCCCACCACCTACCTGGACCTGGCGCACTCGATCGAGGTGCTCGACCTGGTGGACCGGATGCACGAGGAGTTGGGCCGCACCGTGGTGATGGTGCTCCACGACCTGAACCTCGCGATCCGCTACAGCGATCAGCTGATCGTCATGCGGGACGGCACCATCGTCGCGGCCGGCGCGCCGAAGGACATCATCTCCGCCGAACTCCTGCTCGAGGTGTTCGGTCTCGAGGCCGCGGTCATCGCCGACCCGGTGTCCGATCGCCCGCTGGTGGTGCCGATCGGCACCCGCCACGTGTACGGCGCGGTCGGCGGACCGGAGTCGAAGTAGCGGCCGTCAGCGTCGGCCGCCGATCATCGTCCGCACCAGGCGGTAACTCTGCCCCAGCGACACCGTCGGCAGGTACGCCCTGCCGACGGCGTTGCCGATGCTCGGCAGGGCCGCCGGGTCGGCGAACGTCATGTGCATGGCCACGTACCGGGGCTGGAACTTCGACTTGAACGCCAGCAGCGAACGGAACCCGTACACCGGTTCCAGGGTCCGGCCGAGCAGATCGAGGACGCTGTCCATCACCGCCGACAGGCTCGACGACTCCGACCGTTCCCGCTCGTCGGCGTCGCCGTCCGGTTGCTCGACCTTGGCGAGCGGGGCGCCGGACAGGCTCAGGAACTGCGCCCCCTCCTCCTCCAGTTTCAGCGCCGCCGACGCGATGAGGAACTCCATCGCCGGGCGGAACCCTTCCGAGCGCCGCCGCATGAAGTCGAGGGTCCAGCCGACCACCCGCCCGTCCTGGTACACCGGCAACCAGGACGTGACGCCGTGGACGGTGCGGTCCTCGTCGACGGCGACCAGGCAGCGCACCTCCGGGTCGTCGACCTCGTCGAGTCCGCCGAGCGTGAAACCCATTTCGGGCATCCCCTTGTCGGCCACCCATTCCTCGGAGATCGCCGTGATCTGGTCGGTGATCGACCGGGGGGCGCTGGGGAAGCTGACCCATTCCGCGGTGATCCCCGACTTCTTCGCCTTGTTCAGGGCGGTCCGGACGTCCTGGAACCGTTTGCCGGTGAACGCGATCTGCCCCAGATCCAGCACCGTCTCCTCGGCGACCTGGATGCCGCTCCAGCCGAGGGCGTCCGTGACGGCGCGGACCTCGCCGGTCACCGAGTAGAAGCACGGGATCCACCCGTTGGCGGCGGCGAATTCGGCGAAGTGTTCGACGTTGTCCCGCAACCGGTCCGGCGGGCCGACCGGGTCGCCGGTGGTGAGGGCGACACCGGCGAGGACCCGGTACGCGACGTAGCCGGTGCCGTCGGCGGAGAACCAGTAGTTGTTGCCGCGCCACGTCGTCATCCAGGACAGCGGGCTTCCGCTCCCCGACTTCAGCAGGGCGCGTGCGCGTTCGGCGGACTCCGAGTCCGATCCGATGGCGGGACTGAGGAACGTCGCGGCGACGAGCGCGCACGCCGCCACCCAGAACACCACCCCGGTCCACTCGTACAGCAGGGTCGCGGGGATGCTCACCGGCAGCAGCCGGGGGTCGAGCCACTGTAGGTACACGGGCGGGATGAGCCGCTCCGGGAAGTCGGCGACCAGCGTCGCCATGCCGGGCCTTGGGTCGAAACCGTTCCGCGCCCACAACCCGCCCAGCAGGTAGAGGACGGCGAGCCCGGCGAGGACGGACACCAGGACGACGGCCAGCCGCCGGTAGGTGCCGGCCGGGGCGGACACGTCGAAGAACCGCCGGGTGGCGAGCAGCACGATCAGGATCGCCAGCGGTGTCAGGAACGGCACCAGCGTCCGGTACAGGTTCGGGTCGGCGAGACCGTAGAACAGGGAGTCCTCGTCGAGGGAGTCGACGAACCGGACCGCGAAGTTCAGCAGCGACAGCACCAGCAGGATCACCTGGGCGATCACGGACGCGACCCACGCGAAGCGACGGCCCCGTCGGAGGCCGTCGCTGAGGGTGAGGAGGAACAGGGACGGCATCAGGCTCAGCAGGGTCGGTCCGACCCCGGACAGACGGAGTTCGAGCAGCCCGCGCCGGCATTCGGGGTCCGACGCCGACACCTCACACAGGTCGCGCACTTCGCCGGCCGTGTAGGGGATGCCGCGGAACAGGTCGCGGAGCACGGCGAGGGGACCGACCGCCTCCGCGGACAGCGCCGCGATCATCGGACCGATCGCGCTGGCCGCCACGATGATCGCGACGAGCACCCGGCCCTCACGCTGGGTGCCCGCGATCCGTTCGCCGCGCGCGGAACGGCCGACGATCCAGCGGCCGATCACCAGCCCGACCACGGCCGCGGCGAGCCGGACCACATCCTGCAGCGAACCACTGAACAGTGCCAGGGTGATGGTGAACACGAGGACGCCGACGCGGATCCGCCGACGCCACAGCGTGCCCATGTTCGAACTGGCCACCATCGCGGCACCGACGATCCACGTGCTCGGACCGACAGCCATGCCCACGTGCAGCCGGAAACCCCAGTTCGCGTCGACGACCTTCGCGACGGCGGCCACCGACAGTGCGAGCAGCCCGCCGAGCACCTGGGTGGCGACCGCCGCCAGCGCGAACCGCGCCGACCCCATGCGGCGTTCCAGCGGCGCGGCCACCACGAGGACGAGAACAGTCGTCGACAGGTACGCCAGGACGTCGTCGCCCCACAGCCCGGCGGTCAGCAGGGTCCACACCCAGCCGTTCTGGAACGCCCGGATCCCGATCGCGACGTGCTGGGACAGGTCGTGGGAGGGACCGCTGATCACACTGGACGTGGCGATCGCGAGGATCCAGATCACGACCAGCAGCGCGATGCTGACCGGCGCACCCCGCACCCCGCCCCAGACCCGTTCCGCCGCCCGCCCGGTCTGACCCTTGACCCTGGCCGCCGGACCGTGCCCGGTCGCCGCGCTGTCGTCGGTCTTCATCCGCCAGGTCCCCACTCTCCGCGATGTCGAGAACGAACGCTTGCCCGGCGGGTCGGCCGCTGCCAACCCGACCGTAATCCACCCGTTCGGAGTATGGCCAATACCACACGCCGTGACGCAGTTTTACTACTACCAGTAGTACGTATCTGCGTCGTCGTATCCGTAGAATCAATTTATGGCTGGACTCGGCGAACTCGAACGCGCAGTGATGGATCACCTGTGGTCCACATCGGAACCGCAGACGGTACGGCAGGTACACGAGGCACTGGCGGCACGCCGTGAACTCGCGTACACGACTGTCATGACAGTGCTCCAACGACTGGCGAAGAAGCACCTCGTCATTCAGCAGCGCGACGACCGCGCCCACCGGTACCTGCCGGTGCACCAGCGCGAGGAGCTCGTCGCGAGCCTCATGGTGGACGCCCTGCAGCAGGCTGACAAGTCCGGAAGCCGCGCCGCCGCACTCGTCCACTTCGTGGGGCAGGTCGGCGCCGACGAGGCCGACGCGCTCCGCGAGGCCCTCGCCGCGCTCGAGGCCAAGGAGCGGTCCACCGGAGACAATCAGTCGGGAACCGTTCGCGCCGGCTGACGTTCGTCATGCATGATGAGTAGGACATGGACGCCACCACCGCGCTGGTTTTCGGAGTACTCGCACTTCTTCTCGCAGGGCCTGTCCCTGCGCTGCTGAGTCGTGCCCGATGGCCGCATCGCGCCCCCCGAGCAGCCCTCGTGCTGTGGCAGGCAATCGCCCTCGCCGCAGTTCTGTCCGCGTTCAGTTCGGGTCTCGCGATCGCCAGCCAGCTGCTGGTCCCCGGACCGGACGGGCGCCCCACCACGGCACCGGTCGCCGAGATCGACGCCCTGGGCCTGCCCCTGTGGCTGCTGTACGTGGTGGTCTTCGCGCTCACCCTCCTCGTCGGCGCCAAACTGATCTTCT
The DNA here is from genome assembly GCF_001583455.1 of Rhodococcus sp. LB1. NCBI lineage: Bacteria > Bacillati > Actinomycetota > Actinomycetes > Mycobacteriales > Nocardiaceae > Rhodococcus > Rhodococcus sp. LB1. Next base: position 11,077 of record NZ_LTCZ01000224.1, read on the forward strand.
CGATCGTGCAGGTCGGGGTCCGCACCCGGCGCAGACGCGCCCGGCACCGCATGCTCGTCGACCTCCTCGACCGCTGCGACTCCTCGTCGCCCCTCGCCCGCACCCCCGACCTGCGGGTCCTCGACGTCACCGAGCCCATCGCCTACTGCCTGCCCGGTCTGCGCCAGCGGGTGGTGCTGAGCCAGGGCACGTTCACCAACCTCGACGACGCGGAGATCACCGCGATCCTCACCCACGAGCGGTCCCATCTGCGGGCCCGGCACGACCTCGTCCTCGAGGCGTTCACCGCCGTCAACGCCGCCTTCCCCACCGTGGTGCGCAGCAAATCCGCGCTGGGGTCGGTGCAGCTGCTGGTCGAGATGCTGGCCGACGACTCCGCCGTCCGCGCCACCGGGCCGACCGCACTGGCCCGCGCACTCGTCGCCTGCTCGGGGTCGATCGCCCCGAAGGGTGCCATGGCCGCGGGTGGTCCCAGCACCCTGCTGCGGGTGCAGCGCCTGGCCTCCTCGGAGGCGGGCACCCCGGTGGCTCTCGCCGCCTACGCCGCGTCGGTGGCCATCCTCGTGGTGCCGACCATCGCCGTCGCCGTCCCCTGGCTCACCGAACTGAGCCGGTTGTTCAGCGCCGTATAGTCACCCAGCTCACAACCCGCCGCATTCGATAACCGGGCGCCCCGTCGCGTACACTGGTCGACGGTCGCCACTGCGGCCCATCAACACTGAAACGGCACACAGCCCAATTCCCCGCACTTCCGCGAATGGATTGACCAGGTGACATGTGCCCTGGCTCGTCCCTTTGTGCGTGCTGCATGACAGCCCCCGCTCCGCGACGCGCCCTATGCCCGGAGAGGTATTTGCGTGACCAACGCTGTCCAGACGACGTCTGCCCCACTAGAGCAGACCGAGACCGAAACCCCTGATCAGAACGCCACCGTGACGTTCGCCGAGATCGGCCTGCCCGCCCCCCTGGTGCAGGCCCTCGCCCGCAACTCCATCACCGTCCCGTCGCCGATCCAGGCGCTGGCCGTCCCCGATGCGCTGGCCGGCACCAACGTCCTCGGCCGCGCACAGACCGGATCAGGCAAGACCCTCGCATTCGGCCTGCCGATGCTCACCCGCCTGTCCCGCCACGAGGACCGGCCCGCACCCAAGCGTCCCCGCGCACTGGTGCTCGTGCCCACCCGTGAACTCGCATTCCAGGTGGTCGACTCCCTCAACTCGTACGCCGGCGCCATGGGCCTGACCGTCCGCCCCGCCGTCGGCGGCACCCCGTTCTCCAAGCAGGTCGACCAGCTGCGCCGCGGCGTCGACATCCTCGTCGCCACCCCCGGCCGGCTGAACGACCACCTGCGTCAGGGCACCTGCATCCTCGACTCGATCGAGATCACGGCGCTCGACGAGGCCGATCAGATGGCCGACATGGGCTTCCTGCCCGAGGTCCGGGCCATCCTCGGTGAGACCCGGGCCGACGGCCAGCGTCTCCTGTTCTCGGCCACCCTGGACCGTGAGGTGCAGTCGCTGGTCCGCCAGTTCCTGCCCGACCACGTGCAGCACTCCACCGAGGACGGTCGCGCCAGCGTCGACACGATGGAGCACTACGTGCTGCTCGTCGACCGCGGCCAGAAGGACAACGTCCTCGCGGAAATCGGTGCCCGCGACGGCCGCACGATCATGTTCGCCCGCACCAAGCTCGGCTGCGAGGGCATCACCGACCGCCTCCGCGCGGTGGGCATCGCCGCCGAGGCGCTGCACGGTGGCAAGGCGCAGAATCAGCGCACCCGTGTCCTCGAGCGGTTCAAGAACGGCCGCACCCCGGTGCTCGTCGCGACGGACGTCGCCGCCCGCGGCATCCACGTCGACGGCATCGACCTGGTCGTGCACGTCGATCCGCCCGCCGACCACAAGGACTACCTGCACCGCGCAGGCCGGACCGCCCGTGCAGGTGAGAAGGGCACCGTCGTCGCGATCGTGCTCCCCAACCAGAAGCGCACGTTCCGCCGCCTGACCGGGATGGCCGGCGTCGACGCCACCGCCGTGCCCGTCACACCCGGCTCGGAGAAGCTGGCCAGCATCACCGGCGCCAAGGCGCCCAGCGGAGAACCGGTGCGCGACACCTACTCCCGCGGCGAGCGTGGCGGCGACCGCAAGTTCGGTGACCGCGGACCCCGCCGTGATGGCGGATACGCCGGCCGCGACGGCGGCGGCTACCGCGGCAATCGCAGCGACCGTGGTGAGCGCAGCTTCGGCGACCGTCCGTCGGGTGGTCGCAGCTTCGAGGGTCGTGGCCCGCGCCGCGACCAAACCGACAACCGGTCCGGCGGCTACCGGGGCGACCGTCCGCAGCGTGACGGTGACAACCGTGGCGGCGGTTACCGCGGCGACCGGGACAACCGGACGTTCACCGATCGGGCCCCGCGCCGCGACTTCGGTGACAGCGCACCCCGCCGCGAGTACGGCGGCGGCAACAGCGCACCGCGCCGCGACTTCGGTGACCGCGGCGACAGCCACCGCGGTACCGGCGAGCGCAGCTTCGACCGCAGCGCACCGCGCCGCGATTTCGGCGACAACCGCGGTGCGGCGGGCGGGTTCCGTCGCGACGACCGCCGTGACGATCGCCGCCCCGCGGCCGCGTCGGAGCGGCGCCCCGCGTCGACCGGTGGCGGGTTCCGCAGCCGCACGGACCGTCGCTCGTACGACGGTTTCGACGGCCCGCGGCGTGAGCGCCGCAGCTGATCGATCGCTGATCGGACAACCGAATAACGAAGTGTGAGAGAAGGCCGGCCGTCGCATGTGCGACGGCCGGCCTTCGTATGTTTGGCTTAGGCGGTTGAGGTTTTCGTAGCCGCCGATTTCACTACCGCCGAGCGAGAGGGAATGCTGTATCCATGACTATCGACAACACTGAGGGTGCCCGCGCCCAGATCGGCGTCACGGGACTGGCCGTCATGGGCTCGAACATCGCCCGCAACTTCGCCCGGCACGGTCACACGGTCGCGCTGCACAACCGCAGCATCGCCAAGACCGACGCCCTCATCGAGGAGCACGGCAGCGAGGGCGACTTCGTCCGCACCGAGACGATCGAGGAGTTCGTGGGCGCGCTGCAGAAGCCGCGCCGCGTGCTGATCATGGTCAAGGCCGGCGACCCCACCGACGCCGTCATCGAGGAACTCGCCGCGGCGATGGAGCCCGGTGACATCATCATCGACGGCGGCAACGCCCTGTACACGGACACGATCCGCCGTGAGGCCTCCCTCCGGGAGCGTGGCCTGCACTTCGTCGGCGCCGGCATCTCCGGCGGCGAGGAGGGCGCGCTCAACGGCCCGTCGATCATGCCGGGCGGACCGAAGGAGTCCTACGCGGCCCTCGGCCCGCTGCTCGAGTCGATCGCCGCGCAGGTCGACGGCACCCCCTGCTGCACGCACATCGGCCCCGACGGGTCCGGTCACTTCGTGAAGATGGTGCACAACGGCATCGAGTACGCCGACATGCAGCTCATCGGCGAGGCGTACAACCTGCTCGGATCCGCCCTCGGATACGACGCCGGGAAGATCGCCGACGTGTTCACCGAATGGAATGGCGGCGACCTCGAAAGCTACCTCGTCGAGATCACCGCGGAGGTGCTACGGCAGAACGACGCCAAGACCGGCAAGCCGCTCGTCGACGTGATCGTCGACGCCGCCGAGCAGAAGGGCACCGGCCGCTGGACCGTCAAGTCCGCGCTCGACCTCGGTGTCCCCGTCACGGGGATCGCCGAGGCCGTGTTCGCCCGCGCCCTGTCCGGGTCCCGCGAGCAGCGCAAGGCCGCGGTCGGGCTGGCGTCCGGCGTCCTCGCCGACAAGCCCACCGATGCCGCCCAGTTCACCGAGGACATCCGGCAGGCCCTGTACGCGTCGAAGGTCGTGGCCTACGCGCAGGGATTCGACCAGATCGCGGCCGGCAGCGCCGAATACGACTGGGACCTGCACCCCGCCGACCTCGCGACCATCTGGCGCGGCGGCTGCATCATCCGCGCCCGGTTCCTCAACCGCATCAAGGACGCGTACGACGAGAACCCGACGCTGCCGAGCCTCATCCTGGCCCCGTACTTCCGCGACGCCATCGAGACGGCCATCGACAGCTGGCGCCGGGTGGTCTCCACCGCCACGCTGCTCGGGATCCCGGTGCCGGCGTTCGCGTCGTCGCTGTCCTACTACGACGCCCTGCGCGCTGAGCGGCTGCCCGCGGCCCTGACGCAGGGGCAGCGCGACTTCTTCGGCGCCCACACCTACGAGCGGGTCGACGCGGAGGGCAAGTTCCACACCCTCTGGAGCGGTGACCGCAGCGAAGTGCAGGCCTGAGCTTCGCCGACCACCCGTCCCCGGCCGTGACGTACCGCGTGTACGTCACGGCCGAGGCGTCGGAGGCCCCACCGCGGAGGCGGTAGCCTTTCCGATATGCCCGACGACGAGTTCTCTTCGCCCGCACCGGTGGGTGAGACGTTCCTCGAGCTCGGTCTCCCCGCGGTGATGACCCATGCCCTCGCCCGCAGCGGCATCGGGGCGCCGTTCCCGATCCAGGCGGCCACCATTCCCGACGTCCTCGCGGGCCGCGACGTTCTGGGCCGCGCGCCGACCGGCTCCGGGAAGACCCTCGCGTTCGGCCTGCCGATGCTCGTGCGGCTCAAGGGCGCCGCGAGCAGGCGGGGCTTCCCGCGCGGCATCGTCCTGGTGCCCACCCGTGAACTGGCGTTGCAGATCGAGCGTGCGCTGGACGAGCCGGCGCTGTCCGTGGGGTTGCGGGTGGCGAACGTGGTCGGCGGGATTCCCATCAAACGTCAGGTCGAGATCCTGTCGCGCGGCGTCGACCTGCTGATCGCGACGCCGGGACGCCTCGCCGACCACGTGGCGCAGGGGTCGGTGTCGCTGGACGACGTGACGGTGCTGACGCTCGACGAGGCCGACCACATGGCCGACCTGGGGTTCATGCCGCAGGTCACGACGATCCTCGACAAGACCCCGGCGGACGGTCAGCGGCTGCTGTTCTCGGCGACCCTCGACGGGGAGGTCGACACCCTCGTCCGCCGGTACCTGCGGGACCCGGTCACCCACTCGACGGCGCCGGTCACCGCATCGGTGAGCACCATGCGCCACCACCTGCTGTTCGTCGACCGGGTCGACAAGAAATCCGTTGTGGCACATATCGGTTCACGTGCGGGACGCACCCTCATGTTCGTGCGCACCAAGTACGGGGTGGACCGGCTCGCGCAGCAACTCCACGAAGCCGGCATCTCCGCGGGCGCCCTGCACGGCGGCAAGGCGCAGAACAACCGCACCCGCACCCTCGAATCGTTCGCCGACGGCACCACCCCGGTCCTGGTGGCCACCGACGTGGCGGCGCGGGGCATCCACGTCGACGACATCTCGCTCGTCGTCCACGTCGACCCCCCGGCCGACCCCAAGGACTACCTGCACCGCGCGGGCCGCACCGCCCGCGCCGGCGAGTCCGGCGTGGTGGTCACCCTCGTCACCGAGGACGAACGCGCCGAGGTGGAGAAGCTGACCCGCAAGGCGGGGATCGAGGTGGACGGCGTGCGGGTGCGGCCCGGCGACACGGTGCTGGCCGAGATCACCGGCGCCCGCCGCCCCACCGGGAAGGCGGTCGCCGCGCCCGACACCCGGGCACCGGCGCAGGACACCCCGAAGAAGGGCAGGCAGGCGCACGACACCGGGGGTCGCCCGGCCCGCCGCGGCCGGCCCGGGGACGGCGGAGCACCGCGGGCCGGTGCCCGACGCGGCCGGAAACCCGGACCTGCGTCAACTCCGCACGGACACCGCAACCGCGGGGCACACTGAGAGGCATGTCCCTGCCGTTGGCGTCGATCGTGTGCGCGCTGATCGCGGCGTTGCTGTTCGCGTGCGCGTCGGTCGCCCAGCAGAGCGCGGCGTCCGCGGTCCCCGAGGACGCCGCGTTGATGACCACCCTGCTGCGCAGTCCCCGCTGGTGGGCCGGCTTCGTCGGGGACGGCGGCGGGTACGCGATGCAGGCGGTGGCGTTGGCGCTCGGGTCGGTGCTCGTGGTGCAGCCGCTGCTGGTGACGGCGCTGCTGTTCGCGTTGCCGTTGTCGGCGAAGTTCTCCGGGTACCGGCTCAGCCGCACCACCTGGGCCCTCGCCGTCGCACTGGCCGTCGCGCTCGCGGTCTTCCTGGTGATCGGCGACCCCACCGAGGGCAACATCGACGCCCCGTTCCGCGAATGGGTGGTGCCGCTCGGCATCCTCCTGGCCGTGGTGGCGGTCGCGGCCGCCGCGGGAATGTCGAAGATCGACCCCGGATGGCGGGCGCTGCTGCTCGGCGGGGCCGGCGGCATCCTGTACGGGGTGGCGGTCGCGTTCACCAAGTACGTCGTCGAACTGGTGCCCCGCGGGCTGTGGGCGGTGCTGAGCAGCTGGCAGGCGTGGGCGCTCGTCGCCGCCGGCCTGGTCGGGGTGTACCTGCAGCAGCGCGGCTTCCAGGTGGGACCGCTGTCCGCGTCGCTGCCCGCACTGACCATCGCCGAACCACTCGCCGCCGTCTTCCTCGGCATGACCGTCCTCGACGAGCGGCTGCGGGTCTCGGGCCCCGGACTGGTGGTGGTCGGCTGCGCGGTCGCGGTGATGCTGGTGGCCACGATCGGACTGTCCAGGTCGCAGGCCCAGCGGACATCCGGCACCACCGCAACTTCCCCGGTATCGTCGTGACATGTGCAGTTCCTCGACGGGCATCGCCCTCCCTATGACCTGACGTACGACGACGTGTTCCTGGTGCCGAACCGCACCGAGGTCACCTCGCGATTCGACGTCGACCTGGCCACCTCGGACGGGTCGGGCACCACCATCCCGATCGTCGTCGCCAACATGACGGCGGTCTCGGGACGCCGCATGGCGGAAACGGTCGCCCGCCGCGGCGGTCTGGTGGTACTCCCCCAGGACCTTCCGGCGCCCGCCGTCGCGGAGACCGTGTCGTTCGTCAAGAGCAGGCACCTGGTCGCCGACACCCCGGTCACGCTCGGCCCCGACGCCGCCGTGTCCGACGCCCTGGCGCTGCTGCCGAAGCGGGCGCACGGCGCCGTGGTCGTCGTCGAGAACAACCGCCCCGTCGGCGTCGTCACCGAGGCCTCCTGCACGGACGTCGACCGGTTCGCGCGACTGCGCTCGGTGGCGCTCACCGACTTCGTCACCGCCCCCGACTCCGCGTCACCGCGGGAGGTGTTCGAACTCCTCGAGGGCAAACACGACTCCCTCGCCGTGATCGTCCACCCCGACGGCACCCTCGCCGGGGTCCTCACCCGCACCGGCGCCATCCGGGACGGCATCTACCAGCCCGCCGTCGACGGCAACGGGAAGCTGCGGATCGCCGCGGCCGTCGGCGTCAACGGCGACGTCGCCGCGAAGGCCCGCGCCCTGGTGGACGCGGGGGCCGACCTGCTGGTCGTCGACACCGCGCACGGCCACCAGCAGAAGATGATCGACGTCCTCGGCGCACTGAAGAAGGCCGACCTCGGTGTCCCGCTCGTCGCCGGCAACGTCGTGTCCGCCGCCGGCACCCGGGACCTGATCGACGCGGGCGCCGACATCGTGAAGGTCGGAGTCGGACCGGGCGCGATGTGCACCACCCGGATGATGACCGGGGTGGGCAGGCCGCAGTTCTCCGCCGTCGAGGAATGCGCAACCCAGGCCCGCGCGATGGGTGCGCACGTGTGGGCCGACGGAGGCGTCCGTCACCCCCGCGACGTCGCTCTCGCCCTCGCCGCGGGCGCGTCGAACGTGATGATCGGGTCGTGGTTCGCGGGCACCTACGAATCCCCCGGCGACCTGCGGGTGGACCAGTCAGGCAACGCGTACAAGGAAAGCTTCGGCATGGCCTCCAAGCGTGCGGTCGCGGCGCGCACCGCCACGGACACCGCGTTCGACCGGGCCAGGAAAGGCCTGTTCGAGGAGGGTATTTCGAGTTCCCGGATGCGCCTGGACCCGGAACGTCCCGGCGTCGAGGACCTGATCGACCACATCTGTTCGGGTGTGCGCAGCACCTGCACGTACGCGGGCGCGCGGACGCTGGCGGAACTGCACGAGCGGGCCGTTCTCGGTGTGCAGTCCGCCGCCGGGTTCGCCGAGGGCCGCCCGCTGCCGGCCGGCTGGTGACGACCGCATCCTGATGTGCCGGTGGGTGTCCTGTTCCACGGAACCGGACATCCACCGGTATCATGGGTCGCTCAACCACACCAGTTCTCGGCGCCGGACCCGTCCGGGCCGTCGAGGCCGAACGAGAGGACTCCGGTGCCCGCGGCACCCACACACGAAGCAAGCGCCCCACCCGCCGTCTCCGGGAGTGCCGTCGCCTCCTGCTCCGTGGAATCGGACTCCGATTCCGCCGGTTCGGAGGGCTCCTCTAGCGAGCCGGGTGACAAACCCGGCGACCCCCGTTCCTCAGCTCGGCGGCGATGACACATGGAGATCGCGCTCAGCATTCTCGCTCTGCTCGGCTTTCTCGCCCTGACCGCGGGTACCGCGTTGTTCGTGGCAGCCGAGTTCTCCCTCACTGCCCTCGAACGCAGCACCGTCGACTCGCACGCCCGCGACGGTGACCGCCGGGCCCGGCAGGTGCAGCACGCCCACCGCACCCTGTCCTTCCAGTTGTCCGGGGCGCAGCTCGGCATCACCATCACCACGCTGATCACCGGTTACCTGTCCGAACCGGTCCTCGCCCGGTTCATCACCCCAGTGCTGTCCGCGATCGGGTTCAGCGAATCCGCTGCCGCGGCAACGTCGTTGGTGATCGCCCTCGTCCTCGCCACCTCGTTCTCGATGGTGTTCGGCGAACTCGTGCCGAAGAACCTCGCCATCGCCCACCCCCTGCCCACGGCACGTGCGACGGCCGGCATGCAGGCGGCGTTCTCACTCATCTTCAAGTGGGCCATCAACGGGCTCAACGGATCCGCGAACTGGCTGGTGCGACGCCTCGGCATCGAACCGGCCGAGGAACTGCGGTCGGCGCGGTCCCCGCAGGAGCTCGGGTCGCTCGTGCGGACGTCCGCGCAGCGCGGCGCCATCGACAAGGGCACGGCGCTGCTGGTGAACCGCTCGTTGCGGTTCGGGGAACGCACCGCGGAGGAACTGATGACCCCGCGCGTGAAAATCGAGACCCTGTCCACGACGGACACCGTCGCCGACCTGATCGACACCGCCTCCCGCACCGGGTTCTCCCGCTTCCCCGTCGTCGACGGGGACCTGGACGACGCCGTCGGCATCGTCCACATCAAGCATGCGTTCGCGGTGCCCGCCCACCGTCGGCGCACCGCCCGCCTCAACTCGCTCGCCCAGAAGGTCCCCGTGGTGCCCTCCAGCCTGGACGGTGACGCCCTGATGGAGCGGATCCGGTCCGACGGCATGCAGGTCGCGTTCGTCGTTGACGAATACGGCGGCACCGCCGGGATGGTCACGATGGAGGACCTGATCGAGGAGATCGTCGGCGACGTCCGCGACGAGCACGACGAATCCGAGATCGACGTCCAGCGGGTCGGTGACGGCTGGTCCTGCTCCGGGCTGCTCCGCGTCGACGAGGTCTCCGACACCACCGGCTACACCGCACCCGACGGTGAGTACGAAACCCTCGGCGGACTCGTCCTCACCGAACTCGGGCGGATACCCGACGAGGGCGACGAGGTGGAACTCCCGCTGCCCGAGGGCGCGCACGACCCCGGTGGCCGGTGGGTCGCCACCGTGACCCACATGGACGGCCGGCGCATCGACCGGGTCCTGCTCACCCCGAAACCCGACGAGACCGCCCACACCGACAGCGAGGAGGACGACGATGAGTGACCTCTTCGGTGTGCTGCTCACGTTCGTGCTGCTCGGGGGCAACGCGTTCTTCGTCGGCGCCGAGTTCGCGCTGATCTCGGCCCGCCGCGACCGGCTCGAGGCCCTGGAGTCGCAGGGCAAGAAACGCGCCCGCACCGTGATCACGGCGGGCGAGAACCTGTCGCTGATGCTCGCGGCCGCGCAGCTCGGCATCACCATCTGCTCGATCCTGCTCGGCAAGGTCGCCGAACCGGCGATCGCGCATCTCCTCGAGGTCCCGCTCCACGCGGTCGGCCTGCCCGCCGGGCTGCTGCACCCGGTGGCGTTCACGATCTCGCTGGCGCTGGTCGTGGTGCTGCACATCCTGCTGGGTGAGATGGTGCCGAAGAACATCGCACTCGCGGGCCCGGAGCGGACGGCCATGCTGCTGGTCCCGGTGCACCTGCTGTTCATCAAGCTGGCCCGCCCGCTGATCTCCTTCTACAACCTGTGCGCCAACCTGACGCTGCGGTTGCTGCGGGTGGAGCCGAAGGACGAACTCGACGTCACCGTGTCGGCGGTGGAACTGTCCGAGATGATCGGCGAATCCCGTTCCGAGGGACTGATCGACGCGGAAGAACACCGTCGGCTCACCCAGGCGCTGGAGACCACCGACCGCACGGTCAGCGAGGTGATGATCCCCCTCGACAAGGCCCGGACCATCCCCCTGTCGGAGGGCGGAACCCGGCTCGGCGCCATCGAGCAGGCCGTCGTCGAGACCGGGTACTCCCGGTACCCGGTGCGCGCCGACGACGGCTCACTGGTCGGGTACCTGCACCTCAAGGACGTGCTCGACGACATCCTCGACGAGGAGGCCGGACCCGACACCGTGATCCCGCGGTCGGACATCCGTCCGCTGCCGCGCATGTCGACCACCACCCCGCTCGCGGAGGCCCTGGCGAGCCTGCGCCGCGCCAGCTCCCATCTGGGGGCGGCGGCGGACCCGTCCGGGCAGATCGTCGGCATCGTCGCCCTCGAGGACCTCGTCGAGGAATACGTGGGCACCGTCCGCGACGGCACCCACCGCGTCAACGGCGTCAATCCGGGACAGCGAACGAGCTGATCGGATGGACGTTCTGGATGCGTCGGAGTGGATCCCTCGCCGCGACCGGCACCGGGCGAGGGTGTCCGCACTGATCGGACCGCACCTGGAGCGCCTGGAACGCAGCGAGACCCACCCGGTGATCGACTTCCTCTTCACCTATTACAGCTACCGGCCGAATCAGCTGCTGCGCTGGCACCCCGGGTGGGGAACGGTCCTCACCGGCGCGGACGAGTACGCCGAACTCCGCGGGTATCACCGCACCGACCGCGGGGTCACCGTCGACCCGGAGTTCCTGCAGCGCCGCTCGGACACGGTCGCCTTCACCGCACGACTGATGGAGGCGACCGCCGGGCGTCCCACCCACCTGGCCTGCTTCGGCCTGCACGAGTGGGCGATGGTCTACCGATCGGACGAGGTTCGGCACGGCGGCGTCCCGCTGCGGCTCGGGCCGGGCGGCACCGACTCCGTCGTGGAGTCGCTGCACCTGCGCTGCACCCACTACGACGCGTTTCGGTTCTTCACCCCCGCCGCCGAACCGCGGAACAGTGAGCCGTTGACCCGCGAAGACCAGCTCGGGCGGGAACAGCCCGGGTGCCTGCACGCGTCCATGGATCTGTACAAGTACTGCTACAAGCTGGCGCCGATGATCGACTCGGACCTGACCGTCGACTGCTTCGAGCTGGCGCTCGCCGCACGGGAACTCGACATGCGGGCCAGCCCGTACGACCTGACCGCCTACGGGTACACCCCGATCCCGATCGAGACCCCGCACGGCCGCGCCGAGTACGTCCGGGAGCAGTCGGCGCTGGCCGCCCGCGCGGCACCGCTTCGTGCCGTATTGCGCGACCGGTGCAACCGGTTGCTCGCTACCGTGAGCCCATGACTCTCACGGGCTACGACCGCTACTGTGCCGAGATCGTCACGCAGACCGAACTGTTGGCCGCCACCATCGATGGCGCAGCCATGACGGTGCCGGTGCCGGGATGATCCCCACCGTGATCGACTACGGCGACCCCGGCGACTATCTGGCGGCCCGCCTCCCCGTCCTCGCGTTGGCGGCCGGTTCGGTGGCCGCCCTCACCGGCGCCGTCGACCGGCTCGACGCCGTGCACGGGCGGGAACCCCGGTCGTGGCGGCTCGACCCGGAGCGGATCGCCGCGTCGTTCGCGAGCGACCGGCTGCTGCGGGTGTCGGGTTCCCCGGTGTCGGGTTTCGCGGAACTGTCGGGTTTCTTCGCGGCGTCGGACGGCTGGGTGCGGACCCATGCCAACTACCCGCACCACCGCGCGAGACTGTTGGCGGCACTCGACCTCTCGGCCGACGCCGGCCGCGACGCGGTGGCCGCCCGGGTCGGGAACCTGACCGCCGCCGACGTCGAGGACCGTGCCGCCGTAGCGCAGGCCATCGCCGTGCGCGTGCGGACCGCGGCGGAGTGGGCGGCGAGCCCGCAGGGTGCGGCCGCGGCGTCCGGCGACCTCGTGTCCACCGTCGTGCACGCCGAGAGCTCCCGTCCCGGGACACGGCAACGCTCCCGCCGGGAATCCGGCCGGGGGCCGTTGGCGGGGGTGAAGGTCCTCGACCTGACCCGCGTGATCGCCGGCCCCGTCGCCACCCGCACCCTGGCGCTGCTCGGCGCCGAGGTGCTGCGGATCGATCCGCCGTCCCTCCCGGAAATCGTGGTGCAGCACCGGGACACCGGGCAGGGCAAACGATCCGCGCTGCTCGACGTGCGGTCCGCGGACGGCAGGCTCGTGTGGGACAGCCTGCTCGCCGAGGCCGACGTGGCGGTCACCGGGTACCGTCCGGGCGCGCTGGACGGTCTACTCGACGACGCCCCCGACCATCTGGTGCGGGGACGGGTATGCGCGTGGGGCGGCTCCGGCCCCTGGGCGCACCGCCGCGGCTTCGACAGCATCGTCCAGGCGGCGTCGGGGATCGCGAGAATCGAGGGCCGCGACAACACCCCGGGCGCTCTTCCCGCGCAGGCACTCGATCACGCGACCGGCTACCTGCTCGCCGCCGGCATCGTCGACGCCCTCGCCGCGGGGCACGTCGACGGACGCGGCCGCTCCGTCGAGGTGTCACTCGCCCGCACCGGCGCGTGGCTGCTGACCGCGGACGGCCGATCCGAGGATCCGCCGCCGGCCGCGATGCCGGGGCTCCGGTGCCTCACCGCGCACGGCGACCTGGTGACCGCCCGTCCCGCCCTGGCCGAGTTCGACGACTACCCGTCACCGGCCCGGCCCTGGGGTGGCGACACCCCCGGCTGGTCCGGTGTCATACCGTCGCCGTGAACCGCGGGCTCGGTTCCCCCGTCAGATGTCCCGGCGGCACCCGGCGTCCGCACAGCACGAGGAGAAGGTCCTGGGCGGAACCGCGCAGCGGCGCGCCCGCACCGTAGGTCCAGGCGCGGTCGTCCGCCGTCAGCTGCACTCCCGCCAGGTCGGTGCCGAAGTACTTGACGTGCTTCGGGCCGACGCCGCCGAGGACCCGGTCGAGGCGGTCGTCCGGGACCCGCCTGCCCAGGCCGAGCGCCACCGACACGTCGAGACCGTGGATCACGTCGTGGGACAGTGCCCCCTCGAAGCCGCCGCCCGGCGGCTTCCACGGGTGCGCGACGTTCTCCTCCAGCGTGTGCAGCAGCGCGTCGGCGGTCAGGGTCCGTGCGTCCTCGCGGGCCTGCGCGTCCGACATCCGGTTGAAGTTGCCGCGCGCCTTCACCATCTTCAGCAGGATCCGCGGCGTCGACAGGCGGTACGGCATGGTGATGTGCGCGATCACCTCCCGGCTGCGCCACCCCGCGCACAGCGACGGCGCGTCCCATTGCTCCGGCGTCAGTCCCGCCAGCATCGACGCCAGGTCGCGCCGCTCCGCTGCGACCCAGTCCGGTGCCGTGTCCCGTGCCAGGTCCCGTGCCATGTCAGTCTCCTCCGGTCGCCGTGTCGTGCTCTACGTAGGCAGACCGTGCCCGCCGGCGAAACTCATCGCGCGGCCGTGAAGAATGGTCGGGTGAGCACACACGACTACACGCTGACGGTCACCTGGACCGGCAACCGCGGCGCGGGAACGTCGGGCCCGGACGCCTACGACCGCCACCACGTGATCGCGGCGGCCGGAAAACCCGATCTGCCGGGCAGCGCGGACCCGTCGTTCCGCGGCGACGCCACCCGCTGGAATCCGGAGGAACTGCTCGTCGCGTCGCTGTCGCAGTGCCACATGCTCTGGTATCTGGGCCTGGCCGCCGCGGCCGGTGTGGTCGTCGTCGACTACCGGGACGACCCGACGGGAACGATGGTCGAACACCCGGACGGGGCGGGCGAGTTCACCGAGGTCGTGCTGCATCCGACGGTGACCGTCGCGGATGCGGCGATGGCCGCGCGCGCCGAGTCGCTGCACGCCCGGGCGCACGCGAGGTGCTTCATCGCCCGGTCGGTCGCGTTCCCCGTGCACCACCGGCCGACGGTGGTGACGGCGTGAGCAGGCAGCGGCTGATCGTGGACGTCGACACCGGCATCGACGACTCCCTCGCCCTGCTGTACCTGCTGGCCAGCCCGGAGGCCGAGATCGTCGGCATCGCCAGCACCGCCGGCAACGTGCCCGTCGAGCAGGTCGCGGCGAACAACCTGAACTGGCTCGCCCTGTGCGGCGCACCCGACATCGAGGTGGCGCTCGGCGCCCGGGTGCCGCTGGACTGCCCGCTGCGCACCACCGAGGACACGCACGGACCCCAGGGCATCGGGTACGCCGTACTCCCCCTGTCCGGGCGGTCGCTGTCGGAGCGGGACGCCACCACCTTGTGGGTCGACCTGGTCCGCGCCCACCCCGGCGAGCTGACCGGGTTGGTGACCGGGCCGCTGACGAACCTGGCCCTCGCGATCCGCGAGGAACCCGCACTGCCCCGGTTGCTGCGGCGCCTGGTCGTGATGGGCGGGGCGTTCAACCACCCCGGCAACACCACCCCCACCAGTGAATGGAACGTGTCGGTGGATCCGGAGGCGGCCAAGGAGGTGTTCGACGCGTTCTCCGGGCTGCCGGAGGGCAGCCGTCCGATCCTGTGCGGACTGGACGTCACCGAAACGATCGAGATGACACCGGATCACGTCCGGCGGCTGGCGGAGGCGGCGGGAAGCGCACCCGCCGAGATCATCTCCCCCGACGACGGACCGCAGGTGCGCTCGACCGCGTCCAACCCGGTGATCCGGCACCTGTCCGACGCCATCCGGTTCTACATGGACTTTCACCGCACCCACGACCAGGGTTTCCTGGCGCACATGCACGACCCGTTCGCGGCGGCGGTGGCGCTGAACCCGGCGATCACAAGGACCCGTCCGGCCACGGTCGACGTCGAACTGCACGGCCGGCTCACCCGGGGCACCACGGTCGCCGACTGGGTGGGTCACTGGAACCGGGAACCCAACGTCGACATCGCGGTGAGCACCGACCCGGTCGCGTTCTTCGACGATCTCGTCGACCGGGTCGGGCGCTTCGCGAAATCAGTCGGCTGACGCGTCCGTGCCGTCGAACGCGTCGAGGATCTCGGCGGCGGCCAGCGCCGCCGTCAGGGAACCGTCCCGCACCCGCTGTTCGACGTCGCCGCGGATCGCCTTGACCCGGGTGTTGGACGCGAGCCGGCGCAGAAGCTGATCGTTGACCATCGTCCACGTCCAGTCCACCTGCTGGCGGCGGCGGTTCTCCTCGAACTGCCCGGCCGCGGTCAGCACCTCACGGTGCCGGCAGACGGTATTCCAGAAGTCCTCGAGACCGACACCCTCGAGACCGCTCATCGTGATCACCGGCGGCGTCCAGACGGCGTCGTGCGGGTAGATCAGCCGCAGCGCCCCTGCGAGCTCCCGGGCGGCGCCCTTCGCCTCCCGCTCGTGCTTGCCGTCCGCCTTGTTCACGGCGACGAGGTCGGCGAGTTCGAGGACGCCCTTCTTGATGCCCTGCAACTGGTCGCCGGTGCGGGCCAGGGTGAGGAAGCAGAAGCAGTCCACCATGTTCGCGACCGTCACCTCGGACTGCCCGACACCCACCGTCTCGACGAGGATCACGTCGAATCCGGCGGCCTCGAGCAGCACGATCGTCTCGCGGGTCGCCTTCGCGACACCGCCGAGGGTGCCCGACGTCGGTGACGGCCGGATGTAGGCGTCCTTCTCGACGGTCAGACGCGCCATCCGCGTCTTGTCACCGAGGATCGACCCGCCCGTGCGCGTCGACGACGGGTCGACGGCCAGGACCGCCACCCGGTGCCCCTGCCCGATCAGGTGCATCCCGAGCGCGTCGATGAACGTGGACTTCCCGACGCCGGGCACACCGGTGATCCCGACCCGGTGCGCCTTCCCCGATTCCGGCAGCAGCTCGAGCAGCAGCCGCTGCGCCGCCTCACGGTGGTCGGTCCGGGTGGACTCGACCAGGGTGATGGCCTTCGCCAGGCCGGCGCGCTGATTGGCGCGCACGGCCTGGGCGAGGGCATCGATGTCGACTGGAGGCCGCCCCATGCTATTCCGGGGTGCCCGTCAGGTCGTGGCCGAGCTGCGCGGCCAGCTTCTCGAGCAGACCGCTGGCGGCGTCTGCGATGACCGTCCCGGGCGGGAAGATCGCGGCGGCACCTGCCTCGTACAGTTCGGCGAAATCGCCGGGCGGGATGACGCCACCGACCACGATCATGATGTCGGGACGTCCCACTGCGGCGAGGGCTTCCCGGAGCGCAGGCACCAGCGTGAGGTGACCTGCGGCCAACGACGACACACCGACCACGTGGACGTCGTTGTCGGCCGCCTGGTTGGCGACCTCTTCCGGGGTCTGGAACAGCGGTCCCACGTCCACGTCGAATCCGATGTCCGCGAAGGCCGTGGCGATCACCTTCTGGCCGCGGTCGTGGCCGTCCTGTCCCATCTTGGCGATGAGGACACGGGGACGCCGGCCCTCCTCCTCCGCGAACTTCTCGACGAGTTCCGTTGCCTTGTTGATGTTGTCGACCTTTCCGGCCTCGTCCCGGTACACACCGCTGATGGTCCGGATCTCGGCCTGGTGACGCCCGTACACCTTCTCGAGCGCCTCGGAGATCTCGCCGACCGTCGCCTTCGCGCGGGCCGCATCGATCGCCAGGGCCAGCAGGTTGTTCTCCATCGAGACATGACCCGTCGCTTCGCTCGCCCCGGCCTCGGTGGTGGCCGCGGCGCGGCTCAGTTCGGCGAGCGCCGCCTCGACGGCGTCCGAGTCGCGGTCGGCGCGCAGCCGGTCCAGCTTCTCGAGCTGCTCCTTGCGGACCCGCGAGTTCTCGACCTTGAGGACCTCGATCTCGTCGGCCTCGTCCGGCACGTACTTGTTGACGCCGACGAGCGGCTGCCGGCCGGAGTCGATGCGGGCCTGCGTGCGGGCCGCGGCCTCCTCGATCCGCAGCTTCGGGATGCCCTCGCTGATCGCCTGCGCCATGCCGCCGGCCTCTTCGACCTCGGCGATGTGTGCGCGGGCCCGGTTCGCCAGCTGGTGGGTGAGCCACTCGACGTAGTGCGATCCGCCCCAGGGGTCGATGGGACGGACGGTCCCCGACTCCTGCTGCAGCAGCAGCTGGGTGTTGCGGGCGATGCGGGCGGAGAAGTCCGTCGGCAGGGCGAGGGCCTCGTCGAGGGCGTTGGTGTGCAGCGACTGGGTGTGCCCCTGCGTCGCCGCCATCGCCTCGACGCATGTGCGGGCCACGTTGTTGTAGACGTCCTGCGCGGTCAGCGACCAGCCCGACGTCTGCGAGTGGGTGCGCAGCGACAATGATTTCGCGGACTTCGGTTCGAACTTCGCGACCAGTTCACTCCACAGCAGGCGACCCGCCCGCAGCTTCGCGACCTCCATGAAGAAGTTCATGCCGATCGCCCAGAAGAACGACAACCGGGGCGCGAACTTGTCGATCTCCATGCCGGCGTCGAGGCCGGCGCGGATGTACTCGACACCGTCCGCGAGGGTGTACGCCAGCTCCAGGTCGGCGGTGGCCCCGGCCTCCTGGATGTGGTAGCCGGAGATGGAGATCGAGTTGAACTTCGGCATCTTCGCGCTGGTGTACGCGAAGATGTCGGAGATGATCCGCATCGACGGCTTCGGCGGATAGATGTAGGTGTTGCGGACCATGAACTCCTTCAGAATGTCGTTCTGAATGGTTCCGGCCAGCTGCTCCGGGGCGACACCCTGCTCCTCGGCGGCCACGACGTACAGCGCGAGGATCGGCAGCACCGCACCGTTCATGGTCATCGAGACGCTGACGCTGTCGAGCGGGATGTGGTCGAACAGCTGACGCATGTCCAGGATCGAGTCGATCGCCACCCCGGCCATGCCGACGTCACCCTGCACCCGAGGATGGTCGGAGTCGTAACCGCGGTGCGTCGCCAGGTCGAACGCCACCGACAGACCCTTCTGCCCGGCCGCGAGGTTGCGGCGGTAGAAGGCGTTGGATTCGGCGGCGGTGGAGAAGCCCGCGTACTGGCGGATCGTCCACGGCTGGTTCACGTACATGGTGGGGTACGGTCCGCGCACGAACGGTGCGGCGCCGGGGAAACTGCCCACCGGGTAGCCCTCGGCCTCGGCGGCGTCACGGTCGGCCTTGGTGAAGACCGGTTTGACGTCGATGCCCTCGGGCGTGGACCACACCACCTGTTCGGGGCTGTAGTGGTTGGCGGCCGCGGCGGATGCGATCAGCTCGTCCGTCTGCTCCGGGGTCGGGGCGGACGGCTGCGGAAACTGCGGATCCTCCAGTGGCACGTCGGCGAAGCTGCCGATCGCGTGCTTGACCTCGCGAGTAGTCACTTCTTGCTCCCTGTGTCGCCCGAGGAGTCACTCGAGCTCTCGATGGTGTCGAGCAGGCCGGACAGGACCGAGACTGCGTCGATACGGGCGGTGACGAATCCGTCGGGCCGGGCGGAGCCGTCCGCGTCGGCGACGACCTTCTCGGGGCCGGCGAGCAGCACGGTGCCGACACCGGCCGCGCGCAGTTCCTCCACGGCGGCCGTGGCCTCGGCGGCGTACCGCTTGTCGGTACCGCAGATCACCGCGATGCCGGCGCCGGAGTCCTTCGCGGCGGCGGCGATGCTGCCGTCACCGATGGCGAGGGGACCGGGGTTGCGGGCTTCGATGCCGCCCGATGCCAGCAGGTTGGTGCTGAACGTGGTCCGCACGTTGTGCTCGGCGACGGGGCCGAGCGGGGCCAGGAAGACGGCGGGTCGTGCACCGTGTGCCGCCAGGAAGGTGTCGGAGCGGTCCCGCAGCGCCTCGAACGCCGCGGCGTACCGGGCGACGCTCCCGGTCTCGGCGGCGCCCGCGGGCAGCGGCGCTTCCGCGAGGTTGGGGAACTCGTTGACCCCGGTGACGGTGGTCTTGCGGTGCGCGATGTCCGAATCACGTTGGGCGCGGGTGGACGCGATCCGGTCGCCGATCAGGCCGGCATCGAGCGCGGCGAGGTAGCCGCCTGCCGCCTCGATCTGCTGGAAGAACTCCCACGCCTTGGCCGCCACCTGCTGGGTGAGGTCCTCGACGTACCACGAGCCGGACGCCGGATCGAGCACCCGGCCGAGATGCGACTCCTCGAGCAGCAGCAGCTGGGTGTTGCGGGCGATGCGGGCGGCGAAGGTCTTCGACACACCCAGCGCCCCGGCGGGTAGTGCGGCGTCGAACGGCAGCACCGTGACGGCGTCCGCGCCGCCGACACCGGCGCCGAACGCGGCGAGCGTCGTGCGGAGCATGTTCACCCACGGATCGCGTTGCGCCATCATCGCGGCCGAGGTGACCGCGTGCTGGGGAGCGCCGCCGAAGTCGGAGGCGCCGCACACCTGGGCGATCCGCGCCCACACCAGCCGCGCCGCCCGGAACTTGGCGATGGTCTGGAACTGGTCGTCGGTGGCCGAGAACCGGAAACCGAGCTGCCCGAGCGCCTGCCCGATGGTCAGGCCGCTCTCGGTGAGGGCCCTCAGGTATTCGAGGCCCGCCGCGATCGCCGCGCCGAGTTCCTCGGCGTCGGACGCGCCGGCGTTGTGAAACACGGTGCCGTCCACGGTGATTGCCCGCACGCTCTCCGAGCGCGCCGCGGACTCGGCCGCGAGGGCCACCGCGTCGCCGAGCTCCACGTCGGCGACACCGGAGAACGCGCTCGTGAGCGGGGCGGTCCCGAGGTCGACGCGGACTGCGGTGCGGTCGGTGACCCCGTCACCCGCCGCGGCACGCGCGTCGAGCAGCGCGAACAGTGCTCGCGCCGCGGGTGGTGCGTCCGTTCCGGCGTCGAGGGTGAGCGGGGCCAGGTCGAGGAGCACCCCGTCGAGCGCCGTCTCCAGCGACCGGATCGGAAGGTCGGCGCCGCCGACGGCGAGCCACAGCGCGCTGACACCGTTCTCCAGCGCGTCGAGGACGGAGCGGTTGACGTCCGCCGCCTCCGCGCCCTCGCCGAAGCGGGCGCTGACCAGCCAGCCCGCGTTGACGTCCCGGGTGGCGTCCGCGCCACGCACATAGGGGAAGGTGCCGGGCAGGGGCTGTTCCGGACGCTCGTCGCGCGGGCTGTACAGCGGCGCGACGGTGACACCGTCGTAGGTGACGGTCTCGAGGAGCTTCTGGGGTTCCGGACCGAGTTCCGCGGCGTCGATCCGACGCGACTTCGCGAGGACTCCGGCCACGGAGTGCTGCCAGTCGGCGTACGCCCGCGCAGCTTCCTCGGCTTCTGAAGCTAATGACACGGTGTCGGCTTCCTCTCCCTGATGAGCGATCGATCAATACGTTGTGTGACTGTGATGCTAGCCGCAGTTCGGCGCCCCCTATCGTGAGGATCACCACACGATGCATAACCTCAGGTCATGAGCATTGCGCACGAACCGGTGGTCACCGATCGCACCGCCACTCAGCGGTTGTTCGGTCTCGGCGCGCCGGCCCGGGACGTCGACGACCGCGGCGAACCCCTCAATCGTATGAGCATGGAGATCGGCGCGCTCGCCCCGAATACCGCCCGGACCGCCTACGGCGGCGTCCTCGCCGTGCTGCTCGACGATCTCCTCGGATTCACCGTCTGGGACCGGCGCGGAATCCGCGACGGCCTGGTCACGGCCGAGCTGTCGGTGGACGTCGTGACACCCAGGCGGTGGCAGGGACCGACGCTGAGGGCCGAGAGCCGGCTCCTCGCACTCACCGCCGACGGCGGCACCTCGACCGCCCGCGTCCACGACTCGGCGGGCACCCTGATCGCCACCGGCACCCTGTGGGGCAACTTCGTGGACCTGCCGGCGCCGGGCGCGGACGGGTCGGCCCTCCCCGACTTCCCGGAACCGGGGGTCGCGCCGCTCGACTGGATCGGTGGGCGGATCGAGGACGGACCCGGCGTGCGGGTCGTGGTGCCGGCCAACCCGCTGGTCGCGAACAAACTCGGGTTCATGCACGGCGGCGTCCAAGGCTGCGCGATGATCTCGCGGCGAACGCGGCCCTGAGCCGGGACGGCGCGGACATGGACACGGCGTCTGTGCGGATCAACTATTTCCGCCCGATTCCCCTCGACCGCGACACGACGTTCACCGCGGACGTGGTCAGGGCGGGCCGCTCGGTTGCGGTGGCCCGGGTGGCCGGGACCTCGGGCGGACGGATCTGCGTCGAGGCGACCGTGACCGGGCGCCGACGCCTGTCCTGACCGGCGCTCGCGACGCCCCGCACCGGTCACCCGGGTAGCCTGGTGCCCTGTGAAGAGACGCCTCGGGGACCGCAGGGTGATCGGCGTCGCCGTACTGGCAGTCGCGCTGGTCGTCGTGGCGCTGCTGGCCCCGCACCCGTCCGTGCCGCAGGTGCGGGAATGGGCGCGGTCGGTCGGGCCGGCGTTCCCGCTCGTCTTCTTCGCCGTGCACGCGCTCGTGACGGTGTTCCCGTTCCCCCGCACGGTGTTCACGCTGAGTGCCGGTCTGCTGTTCGGTGCGTGGCTCGGCATCGCGATCGCGGTGCTGGCATCGACGGTGAGTGCCGTGCTGGCCCTCTACCTGGTGCGCGCCGTCGGCCGGGACGTGGTGTGGCAGCGCATCTCCAATCCGACGATCCGCCGGGTGGACGAGCGGATCGCCCGGCGCGGCTGGCTCGCCGTCGGTTCGCTGCGACTGATCGCGTTCGTCCCGTTCTCCGTGGTGAACTACTGCGCCGGGGTGTCCTCGATCCGGCTGGTCCCGTACGTGCTGGCCACGGTGGTCGGTGTGCTGCCGGGGACCGTCGGCATCGTCGTTCTCGGCGACGCCCTCACCGGGGAGACGAAGCCGGGACTTCTCGTGCTGTCCGCGGTGTGCATCGTCGCCGGAATCGCCGGGCTGGTGGTGGACTCCCGGCGGCCGCTGGACAGTTCCGGCGACACGATGCCGGACGTGGCCGTCGACCGCCCCGCCGAGGACGAGTCAATAGCGCAGCCTTGAACCCAGCTAGTCAAGCGTTGAGTCTTGACATCTTGGTATCCAGTTTCTAACCTTGACCCATGTTCGTGTTGACGGTCGACCAGCGCGGAAGCCGCCGCGACGTCGACCGCGTCGCCCAACTCCTCACCGAATTCGCGAACCGTGACCTCGTCCGACCGTTCCAGCGGACCGCCGGCGACGAGGTCCAGGCCGTGGTCGCGGACCCGGCCACCGTCGTCGACCTCGCACTCGACCTCGTCGGACGCGAACATTGGAGCATCGGCATCGGCACCGGACCCGTCGAAGAACCCCTCCCCGCCGAGACCCGGGCCGGGCGCGGCCCCGCGTTCGAATCCGCACGAGTCGCCGTCGACCGCGCCAAGAGCGCCCCCGGCCGGGTGGCCGTCGAAGGCTCCGACACCGAGAGCGCCGCCGACGCCGACACCGCCCTCACCCTCGTCGCGGTCCTCGTCGCGCGCCGCACCGAGGAGGGCCGCGAGGCCGTCGAACAGATGCGGCACGGATCCACCCAGACCGAGGCGGCCCACGCGCTGGGCATCAGCAAACAGGCAGTCTCCCAACGACTCTCCACCGCGGGCTGGCACGTCGAGACCGCCGGACGACGACTGGCCGAACGACTCCTACGCAAGGCGGACACGTGACGACCCTCGCACTCATCGCCCTCGGCGTCGCCGCCGTCGCACCCCTGATCCTCGCGGCGCCCCGCAGCCCCCGCTGGATGTCGCAGTGGGCGGCGCCGATCGTGGTCGCGCTCGCCCTGGCCGTCGCCGCGCTCGCCGCCTCCGCCACCACACCGGTCACGGGCTTCGCGCTCGCCGCGACCCTCGTCCTGTGCGTCGCGGCCGCCACCACCGGCGGGGCACCCCTCGTACTCGCCGCGTTCCGCATCGCGCGCCGCCAGCCCGACGCCGGGTCCGACCCGCGGCCCGACGCCGGGCCGCTGCGCGGCGGACGGATCATCGGACTCCTCGAGCGTGCCGCCGTCGCGGCCTCGATCCTCGCGGCCTGGCCGGAGGGCATCGCCGTCGTCCTGGCGGTCAAGGGACTGGCCCGCTACCCCGAACTCCGCGAACCGCACGCGTCGGAACAATTCATCATCGGCACGTTCACCAGCGTGCTCTGGGCGATCGCGGTGTGCGGAACGGGACGCGCCCTCATCACCTAGCCGTCCCCGCCACCGGTGCGGGACATTCACCCCCGGGGGTGCACAGAACCAGCCCTGGGGGTGGTGGGATCGCTGCCCGATGCGGACGAGAGTCGTACTCGTCCGCATCGAGGGAGAAAAGTTTCGTGCCTACCGATTTCGTGTCACACGTCCGCGCCCAGGTCGCCACGTACGGCGACGACCGGTACTACACCTACCACCGTGAGGTCGGCCGCGAACTCGTCGCCGAGGAAGTGACCTACCGCGACCTGGATCGGGACGCCCGCGCGCTGGCGGTGTGGCTGTCGACCCGGCCCGAGGCCGAACATCCGGTCATGCTGCTGTACGTCGACGGAATCGATTTCCTCCGCGCGTTTCTCGGGTGCCTCTACGCCGGGGTGGTTGCCGTCCCCGCCCCCGTCCCCCACGACGTGCGCAGCATGCAGCGGGTCGCCACGATGTTCGCCGACGCCGACGCACGCCTCGTCCTCACCACCGCCGCGGTCGCCGAGCCGCTCGACACCTGGATCCGCGACTCCGGGCTCGCCGGCACGGTCTCCGTCGCCGCGACCGACACCACCGAACCGGCCGATCCCGACGACTGGCGGCTCCCCGACCTCGACGGCGACACCCTGGCCTTCCTCCAGTACACCTCCGGTTCGACCAGCGAACCGAAGGGGGTGATAGTGACCCACGGAAACCTGCTGCACAACGCCGCGGCCATGACCCGCGCCAACGGCGCCGACGACACGGTGACCGGCGCAGGCTGGCTCCCGCACTTCCACGACATGGGCCTGATCGGGATGCTGCTGCTGCCGATCTACTTCGGCGGCAATCTCGTGTTCATGTCGCCGATGTCCTTCCTCAAGCGGCCGGTGCGGTGGCTGCAGCTGATCGACCGGTACCGCGCCGACATGACCCTCGGCCCGAACTTCGCATACGACCTCGTCGCCCGCCGGATCTCCGACGATCAACTGGCCGGGCTGGATCTCTCCTCGGTGCGGGTTGCGCTGAACGGGGCGGAACCCATCCGGCCACGCACCCTCGACGCAGTGACCGACCGGCTCGCACCCTTCGGCTTCCCTGCGGGCGCATTCTTGACCGCGTACGGGATGGCCGAGGTGACCCTGCTCGCGACCGCGAGCGAGGTGGGCTGCGCCCCAAGGTATCTCGACGTCGACGCCGACGCGCTGGAGCGCCACGAGCTCACCCCGAGCGCCGGTGGTGTCCGGCTGGTCAGCAGCGGCCGGCCGTTCGGGTGCGACATCCGCATCGTCGACCCGCACACCGGCCGGGAGCTGCCGCACGGCCGGGTCGGGGAGATCTGGATCTCCGGCGGCAGCGTCGCCGCCGGCTACTGGAACCGGCCCGACGAGACCGAGGAGAAGTTCCGCGCCACCCTTGCCGGCGACGGACCGTACCTGCGCACCGGCGACCTCGGCGTGACCGACGACGACGGTCACCTCTACGTCACCGGCCGACTGAAGGACCTGCTGATCGTCAACGGCCGCAACCTCTACCCGCAGGACGTCGAGGAGGCCGTGCGGGAGCTGCATCCGGCGCTCACCGGTGCCGCCGGGGTGGTGTTGTCGATGGATACCGGACAGCACGAGCGGCTGCTGGTGATCCACGAGGTCAAGACCGCGCTGATCGACGACCTGACGCTGCCCGGCCTCGCACGCCGGATCCGGCTCGCCGTCGCCCGGGACTTCGACGTCCACGCGCCGAGCGTGGTGCTCGTCGACCGGCACGGAGTGCACCGCACCACGAGCGGGAAGGTCCAGCGCAGATCGATGCGCGCGTCGTTCCTGCAGTCCCGCGTCGACGCGGTGCTCCACGAGGAGATCGACCCGACGGTGCAACGCCTCCGGGCCACCGCCGTCGCAGCCCCCGCCTGACCCCCGATCACCGACCCGAGAGAACCCCGATGCGTATCCCCGAAAAGAGCACCCCGCGCGACCACGCACCCGTCATCGACTGGCTCGCCGGACGGGTGGCCTTCCACACCGAACAACCGGTGCGCGAGATCGACCCCCACCTGCCCCTCGCCGAAATGGGAATCGAATCGGTGTCCGCGGTGAGCCTGTGCGGCGAGATCGAGGACCGCTGGAACCTCGAACTCGATCCCACCGTGGTGTTCGACTATCCGACGATCGCCGAGATGGCCGTCTTCGTCGTCGGCGAAGCAGCCCGGTACCGGACGGCCTCATGACCGACGTCGCCGTCGTGGGCCTCGACTGCCGCTTCCCGCAGGCTCCCGACGCCGACGCGTTGTGGCGGCTGCTGATGGGCGGCGGCGACGGAATCACCGGCGTCCCCGCCGGGCGATGGAACGCGGACGACATCTACGACGCCGCCGGCGGTCCCGGCTCGGTGAACAATCGCAGCGGCGGGTTCCTCGCCGACGCGGACGCGTTCGACCACGAATTCTTCGGCATCGCGCCCCGCGAGGCCGCGGCGATGGACCCGCAACAGCGGCTGCTGCTGCAGGCGGCGTGGCGGGCCTTCGAGGACGCCGGCCTGGACCCGTGGGCGCAGGCCGGGTCGAACACCGGCGTGTACGTCGGCGTCATGGCCAACGAGTGGAATCTCCAGATGCGTGACGCCTCGCGCATCACCCCCCAACTCGGCAGCGGTAACGGCTATTTCATGACCGCCAACCGGGTGTCCTACCACCTGAACCTGCAGGGCCCGAGCATGGCGATCGACACCGCCTGCTCGTCGTCCCTCGTCGCCGTCCATCTGGCCTGCGCGGCACTGCGGTCCGGGGACTGCGATCAGGCCCTCGCCGGAGGCGTCAACCTCACCCTGACCCCCACGGTGAACGTCTTCTACACCCAGGCCGGGCTGTCCGCGCCGGACGGCCGGTGCAAACCGTTCAGCGGAACGGCCGACGGCATCGGTCGCGGCGAAGGTGTCGCGGTACTCGTGCTGCGCCGGCTCGAGGACGCGCAGGCCGAAGGCCTGCCGGTCTACGCGGTGATCAAGGGCAGCGCCGTCAACAACGACGGCCGCAGCAACGGGATCACCGCACCCAACCGGTGGGCCCAGCAGCAGGTCGTCCAGACGGCCTACCGCCGTGCGGGTGTCACGCCCGCCCAGGTCGCGTTCGTCGAGGCCCACGGCACCGGAACGGTGCTCGGCGACATGATCGAGAGCAAGGCCCTCGGTCACGTCCACGGGGTGACCCGGCCGCAGCCGTGCGCGATCGGATCGATCAAAGGCAATCTCGGCCACACCGAGGGAGCGGCCGGCGTGGCCGGTCTGATCAAGGTGGCCCTGTCCCTGCACCACCGCGTGGTACCGCCCAGCCGCTACGCGGAGGACGCGAACCCGCGACTCCGCCTGGCGGACAACGGCCTCCGACTCCTGTCCGAGCCGATGACGCTGCCCGGCGGTGATGTGCACGGCGCCGTCAGCAGTTTCGGGCTCGGCGGCACCAACGCCCACATGCTGCTGGCCTCCGCGCCCGCCACCGACCCCGCCGCGGCGAGCGCCGGCGGCGGCGTGCTCACCCTGTCGTCGAACAACCGGGAAGGCCTCGCCCGCAACGCCGCCGTCCTGGCCGACGATCTCGCACGTCCCGGCGTCGACCTGGGCCGGGTGTGCTGGACCACCAACACGGTCAAGGCATCCGGTCGCCACCGCCTCGCGCTCACCGCGCACGACCGGGACGAGGCCGTCGCGGCGCTGCGCGCGGTCGCGGACGACGAAGACCTGCTCGAGTCGCTGTCCGGCGCGACCCGCCCCGTGAGCATCGGCTGGTTCTTCACCGGTCAGGGCGCGCAGTACCCGGGAATGTCCCGCGCACTGCACGAGCACCACGGCGGCTACCGGCGCGCACTGTCCGACGTGGACGAACGGATGACGCCGCATCTGGGCCGCTCGGTGCGGGAGATGCTGTTCGATGCCGGTGACGAGATCCATCGGACCGAGTTCGCGCAGCCCGCCCTGTTCGCGGTCGAATACGCGCTCGCCCGGACACTCGGCGAGTTGGGTGTCGAACCGGCGTGGCTGGTCGGTCACAGTGTCGGCGAGTACGCGGCCGCGGCGCACGCCGGAGTGTTCGGCCTGGACGACGCGTGCCGGCTGATCGTCGCGCGGGGACGGCTCATGCAGCAACTGCCCGCGGGCGGCACGATGCTCGCAGTCCGGGCCACCCCGGACGAGGTCGCCGACTTGCTCGCCGGCGAACCCGCGGCCGCGCTGGCGGCGGTGAACGGGCCGCGCGACGTGGTGCTGTCGGGGGCGGCCGACGTGCTCGAACGCCTCGGCGCCGCACTGACCGCGACCGGATTCCTCGTCCGCCGGCTGACCCTGTCGCATGCCTTCCACTCCCCCGCCATGGCGCCGATGCAGGATGCGTTCGCGGAGGTCGCCGCCGACTGCGCGTACCGGCCGCCCGAGATCCCGATCTTCTCGACCACACGCGGGCGGCTGCTCGACGTCGACGAGCCGATGGACGCGGCCTACTGGACCGACCACATCACGGCGGCCGTGCGGTTCGCGGACGCCGCCGCGGCCGCCCTGACCTGCGATCCGACCCACCTGATCGAGGTGGGCCCCGCACGAATCCTGTTGCCGCTGACCGCCCGCGCCCATCCCGACTCGCCCGCGCGGCACCTGGCGCCGTGCCCCGGCCCGGCCGCCACCGGCACCGAACTCCCCGACACCCTCGCCGCCCTGTACCGGGACGGACTGGGCCCCGCGTGGGATGCGCTGTACGAGCCGGAGGCCCGAGTACGCCGACGGCTCAGCGGGTACCGGTTCGCGACCACCTCCCGGTTCTGGACACCCGACGACGCACCCTCCGCCGTGGTGCAGACCGCCGACACCGCATCGCCCACCGTCACACGAGAACCCGAGGACACCACCATGGACCAGCTGATCGCGCTCTTCCGGGAACAGGCCGCCGTTCTCGCCGCTGCCGCCAACGGCGTACCCGCGGTAGCCCTCCCCGCCCCGGCGACGCCGGACGCCGTGCCGGGTCCCGGGACAGCGGTCGGCGACGTCGCGACCAGGGTGCGCACGGAAGTCGCACGGGTCAGCGGATTCCCCGCGGCCGCACTGAAGGTGACACAGACGATCGTCGGCGACCTCGGATTCGACTCGATCATGATCACCGACCTGTTCGGCGGGGTGAGCCGGGCATTCCCCGGTCTCGTCGTCGAACCGAACTGGTTCTCACCGAGCCGCACGCTCGGCGATGTGATCGAGCACGTGACCGCGCACCACGCACCCGGCTCGCGCCGCACAATGGGGGTCGTCCCGGAACCGGAACCCACCGTGGCACCCGAGTCCCGTATCGCGGAGTTCCCGGAGGTTCAGGCGCTGGCCGCCCGGCTGACCTCGGCCGAGGGGCTCGGGGTCACCAACCCGTACTTCCTCGTCAACGACGGCGTCACGCGGGATACGTCGACGATCGGGGGCGCGGAGGTCGTCAACTTCTCCAGCTACAACTACCTCGGCATGTCCGGGCACCCCGCCGTCGTCTCGGCGGTGCAGGACGCGGTCGCCCGCTACGGCAGTTCCTGCTCGGCCAGTCGCGTGCTGTCCGGGGAGAAGCCGGTACACCGCGAACTCGAGGCCGAACTGGCCGGCCTGCTCGGCACCGAGGACGCGATCGCCCTCGTCAGCGGGCACGCCACCAACGTGACGGTCATCGGTCACCTGCTCGGGGAGGGTGACCTGGTGATCCACGACAGCCTCGCGCACGACAGCATCCTGCAGGGCTGCGCACTGTCCGGCGCCACCCGACGCCCCTTCCCGCACAACGACCACGCCGCGCTCGACGCCCTCCTCACCGCCATCCGATCGCAGTACCGGCGGGTCCTCATCCTCATCGAGGGCGTCTACAGCCAGGACGGCGACATCCCCGACCTGCCCGCGATGATCGCGGTGAAGAAGAAGCATCAGGCACTGATGATGATCGACGAGGCGCACAGCATCGGGGTGCTCGGCGCCACCGGCGGGGGCATCGGCGAGCACTTCGCCGTCGACCGCGACGACGTGGAACTGTGGTCGGGCACGATGTCGAAGGCCCTGGCCGGCTGCGGCGGCTACGTCGCGGGCAGCGCCGCGCTCATCCGCTTCCTGAAGTACACGACACCCGGTTTCGTCTACAGCGTCGGGATGACGCCGATGAATGCCGCGGCGTCCCTGGCCGCGATCCGGCAGCTGCGCGCCGAACCCGAGGCGCTCGACCGGTTGCGTCGCAACTCCCGGCTCTTCCTGCAGCTCGCCACGGACGCCGGAATCGATACCGGGGACACCGAGGACACCCCCGTCATCCCGTGCATCGTCGGGGATTCACTCCGCACCCTCGCACTGTCCAACGCCCTGCTCCGGCGCGGCATCAACGTGAACCCGATCCTCTACCCGGCCGTGCCCGAAGACCTCGCGCGGTTGCGCTTCTTCGTCACCTCGTGCCACACGGAGGACCAGATCCGGTCCACGGTGGCCGCTCTCGCCGAAGAACTCGCCACGCTCGTCGCGGCGGCGTAGCGCCGTGCCCGGCACCCTCCGGCTGTTCTGCTTCCCCCACGCCGGCGGCGGATCCTCGACGTACCGCCACTGGCACCGCGCCCTGAGCCCGCACGTGTCGGTGTGGCCCGTGCAGCTGCCCGGACGGGAGAGCCGTGCCGGGGAGGCCGGGTTCACCGACGTCGAGTCCCTCGTCACCGCACTCGACTCCGAACTCGCCGAACACCTCACGGAGCCGCACGTCTTCTTCGGGCACAGCATGGGTGCGTTGGTGGCGTACCGGCTCGCGTGCCGCCGGCGCGCGGCCGGGCAGCCGCTCCCTCGGGCGCTGCTGCTCTCCGGGTACTCGGCGCCGCACCTGCCCTCGCCGCTGCCACCGGTCGACGACCTGGACGACCCGGCACTGATCGAGTTGCTGCGCATCACGGGCGGTCTGCCCGCCGACGTCCCGGCCCGGCCGGCGTGGCGGGACCGCTGCCTCCCCGCGCTGCGGGACGATCTCCGCCTCTGCACCGGCTACCGCGATCCGGGCGACCCGCCGCTGCCCTGTCCGGTACATGTGCTCGGCTCGGACGCCGATCCGCTGGTCGGCGAGCGGGATCTGCACGCCTGGACTCGGCACACCAGCCGGCTGCGCGAGGTGCACATCATGCCGGGCGATCACTTCTACCTCGAGCACACACCCGAACAGCTCTTCGGCGTCCTCCGCCCGTTGCTGCGCCGCTACGCCGCGTCGGAGTCGGTCAGTGACCCGGCGGGGTGACGGGCGGCGGCAGCTGGCCGGGCGCTCCACCCGGATCCAGCGGCGCATGCTCGTCGGCGCCACCGGACTTCGCGAGCGGTCCCGGCCCGTCGACGGGACGACGTGCCTCGACCTCCGCGGCGCGGACAGCCTGCGCGATCGCCGGGTCGGACTTGGTCTCGAACCAGTCGGCGACCTCCTCCGAATCGTCCTCGGGCTTGGGCAGATCCTCCTCGGCGGTGGACGGCTCGTACCGGAACACCCCGTCCTGGCCCTGCGCGCCGAGGGTCTTCGCGAACCCCTTGAGGGCGTCACCGAAGTCGCTGGGCACCAGCCACACCTTGTTCGCGTCGCCCTGCGCCATCTGCGGCAGCGTCTGCAGATACTGATAGGCGAGGAGTTCGGGGGTGGGCTTGCCGGATTTGATTGCGGCGAACACCTTTTCGATCGCCTTCGCCTGCCCCTGCGCCTGCAGGTACTTCGCGGCCCGGTCACCCTGCGCCCGCAGGATGCGGGACTGCCGCTCCCCCTCCGCCGTGAGGATCGACGCCTGCTTCGCGCCCTCCGCGGCGAGGATGCGGGACTGCTTGTCGCCCTCCGCGGTCTTGATCGCCGACTCCCGGTGACCCTCGGCGGTGAGAATGGTGGCCCGCTTCTCGCGGTCCGCCTTCATCTGCTTCTCCATCGACTCCTGGATCGACGGCGGCGGATCGATGCTCTTGAGTTCGACCCGGGCGACGCGCAGACCCCACCGTCCGGTGGCCTCGTCCAGAACGCCGCGCAGCTGCCCGTTGATGGAGTCACGCGAGGTGAGCGTCTCCTCCAGCGTCATGCCGCCGACGACGTTGCGCAGCGTGGTGGTGGTCAACTGCTCGACACCGACGATGTAGTTGCTGATCTCGTACACCGCGGCCTGCGGGTTGGTGACCTGGAAGTACACGACGGTGTCGATGTTCAGCGTCAGGTTGTCCTGGGTGATCACGGGCTGCGGCGGGAACGACACCACCCGTTCACGCAGATCCACCTTGGCCCGGATGCGGTCCGCGAAGGGGATCAGGAACGTCAGCTGGCCCGACACGGTCCGCGCGTACCGGCCGAGTCGCTCGATCACCGCGGCCTCGGCCTGTGGCACCAGTGCCACCGATTTGGCCACCACCAGGGCGACGAACAACACGAGCACGATCAACACGATGAGCGCTGCCATCTACGGTCCCCTCCATACGACGGCGGTCGCGCCGTCAATTTGCATTACCGTCACGGTCGTTCCCGGTGGATACACTTCCGTGCTGTCGAGCGGGCGGGCCGTCCAGACGTCGCCGCCGAGCTTGATCTGCCCCGCATGTTCGGCGACCTCCTCGAGCACCAGGGCCTGCTTGCCGGTCAGCGCCTCGATCCCGGTCGGGGTCGGCGGCGGGGTCTCGAACTTACGCAACAACACCGGACGCACCCCGAGGATCAGGGCGAGGGACAGCACGCCGAAGATCACCGCGTCGACCCAGACCGGGAAGTCGGTGATCGCGGTGACCCCGGCCGTGGCCAGCGCACCGCCCGCCAGCATGAGGAGGAAGAAGTCCCCCGTCAACGCTTCCGCGGCGGCGAGCAGCACCCCCGCTACCAGCCAAATCAATGCAGCCACAACACCATCTAACCAGAATCTCCGGAACCGACGGTGACGAAGTCGACCAGCTGTTCGACCGCCCCGATCAGCGGTGCCTCGAGGTCGCGGAACGTGTTGACGGCCGAATAGACCCGGCGCCAGCCGTCGCGCGGTGTCCCCCACCCCAATTCGCGGCACACCCCGGTCTTCCAGTCCTCACCGCGCGGGATCTTCGGCCACGCCTCGATGCCCACCGCCGACGGGCGGACCGCCTCCCACACGTCGATGAACGGATGCCCGGTCACGAGCACGTCCGGTCCGAGCCCCTGGGTCAGCTGGGTCTCCTTCGATCCGGTGACGAGATGATCGACGAGGACACCGACGCGCCGTCCGGGGCCGGGCCGGAATTCGGCGAGCCGCTCCCCGAGATTGTCGAGACCCTCGAGGTGCTCGACGACGACACCTTCGACGCGCAGGTCGTGCCCCCACACCCGTTCCACGAGGGCGGCGTCGTGCACACCCTCCACCCAGATCCGGCTCGGCAGCGCCGTCCGGGCCCGCAACCCCTCCACCTTGGTGGATCCCGACGCCGATCGGGTGGTTGCCGGACCGGCCGGCTTGGCCGCCGGCCGGACCAGGGTGACCGGTTTGCCGTCGATCAGGAACGCCGCCTCCCGCATCGCGAACAACCGGGTGCGCCGCGCCCCGTCCTCGAGCCGGACGAAATCGCCGTCGTAGGTGCGCTCGAACCCCACCACTGCCCCGCAGAAACCGGTGCCCGCGTCCTCGACCACCAGGTCCCGCTCGGCCGGGACGGTGGACGTCACGGGCTTCCTCGCGCGTGGGTGTCCGGAAAAGATGTCGCCGTATCTGTCGCCTCCGCTCACGGGCGCTGACGCTATGCGAGCGGTGCCGTTACGCACACTCCGCCACGCCGACATATGCTCGTTTATCGTGACTTCACCCAGCGCCACTCTCACCGTGTGGGCCAGTTCCTGGCTCGCCGGGAACAGTGCACCCGACGACGTCATCGACGCCCTCCATGCGTGGGCGCCGATGCATCTCGCCTGCGCGGAGGATCCGGTGACGGCCGGGCGCACCGGACTGCCGTGGCCCGACCCGCAGGACGCCGGGGTGACGGCGCTGCTGCAGACGATGCGGCGCGCCGTGTCGCAACCCGAGACCGAGATCCGGCTGGTCCTGCCCGGGCCGGGGGACGTGCGCGGGCTTCCGGCGGGCACCGAGTTCGCGTCCGCCGCGATCAGCGCGGGCGAGGGTGTGCTCGTCGGACCGCCCGGCCGGTCCGGAACGGGGCTGGTCCCGCACGTCGAGGGTCCGGACGTGCTGCGCTGGACGGTGTCGACGATCGAGCGGCTTCCCCTCGACGCCCACCACACCGGACTGGGTGAGGCCGAGTTCTCGATGCGGCAGGCGGTGCGGGACGCCGCGGCCGCGCTCGAGGCACTGCACATGCTCGATTCCGGTTTCGGCGCCGACCCGCGCGCGCTGATCGCCGACGCGCTGGCGCAGTCCGCACGGCACCGGTATCCGACGACGATCGCCCCGCGGGCGCTGCGGATCCTGGACTCGGCCGATCAGGTGGCCGCGATCCTCACGGTCGCCGAGCAGATGGCCCCCGCGCGCACCGTGTCCGCGTCGGGTGCGGCCACGCTCGAGGATCTGCTGCGGCCCCTGCGTTCCGCGGTGCGCTCGGCGCGCACCGCCGCCGTCAATGCGTGTGCGCGGGACGGCCTGACGGCCTGACCACGGCCTTGCAGCAGTCGACCGCGCAGGACTGTCCATCCAGCATCGAACCGAGCAGCGGCTCGGACCCGAGCCGCTCGGCGGGCATGCCGGCCCGTTGCTCGGTCACGAGTGCGACGACGAGTTCCGCGAACCGCCGATCCGTTCCGGGGGTGGCCGCACGCACGAAGTCGATGCCGAGTTCGGCCGCCTTGTCCCGGGCCTCGGTGTCGAGATCCCACACCACCTCGAGGTGGTCGGACACGAATCCCACCGGGCACACGATCACCGCGCCCACACCGCGGACGGCGAGGGCGTCCAGGTGGTCGCAGATGTCCGGTTCGAGCCACGGCACCTGGGGTGGCCCGGACCGGGACTGCCACACCAGGTCGAAGTCGTCGAAGCCGGCGGCGCGGGCGGTGAGCCGGGCCGCCTCGGCCACCTGCCGGCTGTAGAGATGACCGCCCTCCGCGGGCGGTCCCGCGTTGACGTCCGCGGACACCGGCACCGAATGCGCGGTGAACACCAGCCGCGCGTCGGCCCGGCGCTCGGCGGGGAGCTGCGCCGCGGCCTCGCGGACGGCGTCGGCGAACGCCCCGATCAGCAGTGGGTGGTCGTAGTACTGGCGCAGCTTCAGCAGGTGCGGTGCACCGTCCCCGGCCGCGGCCCGCGCCCGGGCGACGTCCTCGTGGTACTGCCTGCAGCCCGAGTACCCGCCCCACGCCGACGTCGGGAACACGAGGGCGGACTGCACCCCGTCCTCGCCCATCCGGGCGACGGTGTCCTCGACCATCGGATGCCAGTTCCGGTTACCGAAGTAGACGGGCAGATCCATTCCGGCGCCGGCCAATTCGGATACGACGCGGGAGATGATGTCGCGATTCAAGGCGTTGATCGGCGACACGCCCCCGAAGTGCAGGTAGTGCTCGGCGACCGCGTCCAGACGTTCGGGCGGCACCCCCCTGCCCCGGGTGACGTTCTCCAGGAACGGGCGCACGTCGGCGGGCTGCTCCGGACCCCCGAACGACAACACGAGAAGGGCATCGAATTGGGAACCGGAACGGTCCGTCGACTTCGCAGCGATCATGATCCCCATCTTCCGTGGTGCCGTTCGGGGCGCACTCCCCGGGTAGTGCGCTAGCCGGCCATCGCGTGGGCGCCACCGTCGACGTAGATGATCGACGCGGTGGTCCCGGGCAGCCAGTCGGACAGCACGGTGCACACGGTCTTCGCGACCGGCTCCGGGTCGTCGACGTTCCAGCCGATGGGCGCCCGCTCGTCCCACGCCGTGTTGAGTTCGTTCATCTGCTTGGCGTCGTCGGTGGCGGTACCGGCGATGGCCTTGGCGGCAAGGGTCTTGATCGGGCCCGCCGCGACGAGGTTGGAGCGGATACCCCGTTCGCCGACCTCCTTGGCGACATACCGGTTCACCGACTCGAGGGTGGCCTTGGCGACACCCATCCAGTTGTAGAACGGAACCGCGCGCGCGGGATCGAAGTCCATCCCGACGATCGACGCGTTGTCGTTCAGCACCGGCAGCAGCGCCTTCGACAGCGACGCGTACGAGTAGGCGGAGACCTCGAACGCCACTCCCACATCGGACCACGGTGCGTCGAAGAACGGGCTGCCCAGGCAGGACCGCGGCGCGAACGCGATGGAGTGCACGACGCCGTCGACGCCCTCGGGTGCGATCTCCCGGATGCGGTCGGCAAGGCTCGCGAGGTGCTCCGGGTTCTGCACGTCGAGTTCGAGCGCGGGCGGCACCGGCTGCGGCAGGCGCTGCGCGATGCGGTCGATCAGCCGGAGACGGTCGAAGCCGGTGATGATCACCTTGGCGCCCTGTTCCTGGGCGACCTTGGCGACGTGGAACGCGATGGACGCGTCCGTGATGATGCCGGTGACGAGAATGGTCTTACCTTCGAGCAATCCGCCCATGAGGTGTCCTCCTGTGAAGAAAAAGTCCGGGAAGTGGGAGTGAGGAGAGCTAGTGGCCCATGCCGAGGCCGCCGTCGACGGGGATCACCGCGCCGGAGACGTAGGCGGAATCGTCGGAGGCCAGGAAGCTCACCACCGCGGCGACCTCCTCGGGCTTGCCCTGCCGCTGCAGCGGGACGGCGCCGGTGATCATGTCCTTGTACTTGTCGTCGAGGACCGCGGTCATGTCGGTGTCGATGAATCCCGGGGCCACCACGTTCGCGGTGATCGAACGGGAACCGAGTTCACGGGTCAGCGACCGCGCGATGCCGACCACACCGGCCTTCGACGCCGCGTAGTTCACCTGGCCGGGACCGCCGGCCAGACCGACGACGGACCCGAGGAACACGAACCGGCCGAACCGCGCCCGCAGCATCGACCGGGTCGCCCGCTTCGCGACGCGGAACGCGCCGGTCAGATTGGCGTCGACGACCGAGGTGAACTGCTCCTCGGTCATCCGCATGATCAGCGTGTCGTCGGTGATGCCGGCGTTCGCGACGAGAACCTCGACGGGACCCTGGTGCGCTTCGACCTCCTTGAAGGCGCGATCGACCGACTCGGTGTCGGTGACGTCGCACTGGACGCCGAACAGGCCGTCGGGCGCACCCGAACCGCGGTGCGTGACCGCGACCTTGTGGCCGTCCGCCGCGAGGCGCTGCGCGACAGCGAGGCCGATCCCGCGGTTGCCGCCGGTGACGAGCACCGACCGAGGAGTGGACACCGCCCTAACTGACGCGTCAGTAGTTTGTGGGGTAGACATGGGGATCAACCTATCTGTTCAGATGTGCAGGAGTGGAAGCGCGGGGCCGCGGTGGAACGCAGATCACGGCAGCCGTTGACGCAGGACCAGCGCGAGGATCAGGCCCGCCGTGGCGGACAGGACACCCAGCACGAGCCAGGGGCGGCTGGCGTCGCCGCGGGTGGTCTCGAACCCGATCTGCTCCTCGAGGGTGTCGTAGACGTCGCGTAGTTCCTCCAGGCTCGAGGCCGTGAAGAAGCTGCCCCCCGAGAGATTCGCGATCTCCCGCAGCGACGGATCGTCGACGGGCACGGGGATGCGTTCGTCCTCGATCTCGACCTTGCCGTAGCTGGTGCCGAACGAGATCGTCGAGATGGGGACGTCCTTGTCCTTCGCCTGCCGGGCCGCGGTGAACCCGCCGCGCGGATCGTCCGGGTTCTCGGGCACCGTCTGCTTGCCGTCCGAGAGCAGCACGATGCGGGCGGGCGGCGCCTGATCACTGCCCCCGAGCACCGCGGCCAGTGTGTCGATCGACTGCAGCGACGTGAAGATCGCCTCACCGGTGGCCGTCCGCTCGCTCAGCTGCAGATTGTCGATCGCGACCTTCGACGCCTCCCGGTTGGTGGTCGGCGACACCAGCACCGACGCTGTGCCGGCGAACGCGACGAGACCGAGGTTGATGCCGGGGGTGAGCCCGTCGGCGAACGACTTCGCGGCGTCCTGCGCGGCGGCCAGCCTGGTCGGTTCCACGTCGGTCGCCTTCATCGACAACGACACGTCGATGACGAGGATCACGGTCGCCCGGTTCCGCGGAACCCGCTTGTCCTCCGTCGGACCGGCCAGCGCCACACTGAAGAACACCAGCGCCAGCACCATCAGCAGCGCCGGAATGTGCCGAGCCCGGCCCGGTCGCGACGGCGCGACCTTCTCGAGGAGCGCGAAGTTGGTGAACCGGAGGGTGTGCTTCTGCCGCTGACGCTGCACCCACACGTATCCCGCGACCAATGCCACGACGATCAGGAGGAAGAGCAGCCACCACGGTGAGGTGAACTGGGAAAGGCTCACCGGCGGGACCTCTGGTTCGTCGCGGTCCCGTAACTGTGCTTCCGGGCGGACACGAACCGCACGACATCCGAGATCCAGTCCCGGTCGGTCCGCAGACTGAGCAGCGGGGCGCCGCAACGCCGCAACGACTGCTCCACCTGCAGGCGGTGCTCGTCCGCGGCCCGCGCGAAGTCGGCGCGCAGTTGCGGTGTGGTCGTGAACTCGCGGGTCCGTCCGGACTCCGGATCGTGCAGCACTACATCCCCTATGTCGGGTAATTCCAGATCTCGCGGGTCGAGCACCTCGACACCGAGTACGTCGTGGCGGCCCGAGATCGCCCGCAGCGACCGCTCCCAGTCGATCGGTCCCAGGAAGTCACTGATGACGACGGCCAGACCGCGGCGACGCTGGGGGCGGCGCAACGACTCCACCGCACCCTGCAGGTCTCCCCGCACCCCGTCCGGGGCGTGCGGGGTGGTCGCGATCTGACGCAGCATCGCCTGCGCGTGGATGCGGCCACCGCGGGCCGGGATCCGGGTGGTCTGGGCGCCGGTCGAGACGATCGCCCCGATCCGGTTCCCGCCGCCACTGGTCAGGTGCGTGACGGCGGCGGCCGCGGCCACCACGAGGTCCCGCTTCTCGCAGCCGGCGGTACCGAAGTCGAGGCTCGACGACAGATCGACGACGAGCCACGTCTCGAGTTCCCGGTCGGCCACCGACTGCCGGACGTGCGGGTGCGTCGTCCGGGCGGTCACCGACCAGTCCATCTGACGCACGTCGTCGCCCGGCTGGTACTCGCGCGCATCACCCGGTTCGGAGCCCGGCCCCGGGATCAGGCCCAGATGGTCGCCGTGCAGGACGCCGTCGAGGCGGCGGCGGACGGTCAGCTCCAGCGTCCGCAGCGCGGCGGACAGTTTGGGATCACGGAGTTCGCCGGAGCGAAACGACGGCGGCGGGCCGGAGCTCTGCGCACCGGCGGTACGCGCACTCACCGTGGCTGGCTCATCGCCGTCGGTCCGGGCACCGACGTGGATGGGACGGGCGGTCCGTGGTGACCGGCGGGAGCGGCCGGGACCGTCGTCGGCTGTGCGGCGATCTGCGGCAGACCCACGGTCTGCAGCACGCGGGAGATGACGTCGTCCGGGGTGACCTCGTCGGCGAGAGCGTCATAGGACAGCACGAGACGGTGACGCAGCACGTCCGGGATCACCTCGAGCACGTCCTGCGGCACCACGTAGTCACGCCCGCGCAGCAACGCCAGCGCCCGGGCCGAGGAGATGATGCCCAGCGTCGCGCGCGGCGACGCGCCGTACGCGATCCAGCCGTCGACCTCGGGGAGACCGACTTCGGCCGGCGTGCGCGTGGCCGCGATGACCCGGACCACGTAGTCGACGAGCGCATGGTGCACGAAGACACCGCTCGCGACCTTCTGCAGGCGGACGAGCTCCTCGGGATCGAGGACCTGGTGGGGTTCCGGCGCATCGACACCCATCCGGTAGACGATCTCGCGCTCCTCCTCCACCGTCGGGTAGTCGACGAGGATCTTGAACAGGAACCGGTCGCGCTGCGCCTCCGGCAGCGGGTACACACCCTCGTTCTCGATCGGGTTCTGCGTCGCCATCACCAGGAACGGGTCGGGCATGTGGTACCGCTTGCCGCCGATCGAGACGTGCCGCTCGGCCATCACCTCGAGCAACGCCGACTGCACCTTCGCCGGCGCGCGGTTGATCTCGTCGGCGAGCACGAAGTTCGCGACGACGGGACCGAGCTCGGTGTCGAACTCCTCGCGCCCCTGCCGGTAGATGCGCGTACCGATCAGGTCGGTAGGCACCAGGTCGGGGGTGAACTGGACACGCGAGAAGGATCCGCCGACCACCTTCGCGAACGTCTCGACAGCCAGGGTCTTCGCGACACCCGGCACACCCTCGAGCAGCACGTGCCCTTTCGCGAGCAGACCGACCAGGATCCGCTCCACGAGCCGGTCCTGCCCGACGATCACGCGCTTGACCTCGTAGATCGCGCGTTCCAGCGTCTGGACGTCGGCGGCGAGATTGGGCGCGACCGTCTTCGTCGTCGCGCTCTGCGTGCCCGTGTTCGGTGAGGGTGCATTCGGCGCGGTGACGTTCTGGGGACCCGATCCGTTGGCCGCACCCCCGTTCTTCACACCTTCGGGAGCAGCCTTCGCGGGCGACTCCTTCCGGGCTGCACCCTCCGATACCGCATCATCACGTGAGGTCACCAAGAATCCACCGCTTTCACCTAGATCGTTCCGCCCGTTCACGTACTTGCTCAACTATTCCAGGTGCAAGCAACCCCCGCCGCAACCAAGCACGATCCGCACTGCGGACTACTTCATCGACATCATGGATCACGACACCATACGGACAGCGTAAGGGGTCATGCCGTCCCATCGCACCGGGGAGATCTTGACGACGTCCCCCGACTCGGGAGCCTCGAGCATCTGGTCGTCTCCGAGGTACAGAGCGACGTGCTGGCTGGCGTTCGGGCCCCAGAAGATCATGTCGCCGCGCTGCATCTCCTCCGAGGGGACCTGCTCGCCGGCGGTGTACTGATACCCGGTGTAGTGCGGCAGGGAGATGCCGATCCCGGCGAACGCGTAGATCATCAGACCGGAGCAGTCGAAACCGACCTTGTTGAAGTCGCCGTAGCTGTCGGCGACACCGCCGTCGCGGATGCCGAGGGTGGGACCGTTCTCGTCGCCGCCGCCCCACGCGTACTCGACACCGATCTGCGACAGTCCCCGGTCGATGACGGTCTCGATGGCCTCGCTGCCGGTCAGGTCCTCGCCGCTGGTCGACGGTTTCGACTTGGGGGTGGACTTCGGTGTGGTCGTCCCGCCGTCGGTCGAGGAATCCTCGTCCTCCGAGTCCTCCTCGATCGTGGTGTGCGCGCGCTGCCCCGCGGCGAGTTCCGCGGCGCGCTGTCGAGCCGCCTCGTTGGCGGCGACCCGCGCCGCGGCCTGCGTCGCGGCCTCCCGGGCCGCGGCGGCGATGGCAGCCTTCTGCGCGTCCTCGGCGCGTTTCTGCTCCTCCCACGTCGCGTACGCCTCACGCTGCCCCTGCAAGCCCGCGACGTTCCCGCGGGCGGCGTCGAGCTGGGCCTGGGCGGCCGCGCGGTTGCTCTCGATCTGCGCCTTCTTGGCCGCCTGGTCCTGCAGCGCCGACCGGGCGATCGCGATCGCCTGCTCCGCCAGCGACTTCTTCGACGCGGCCTGGTCGGCGGCCACGTCCGCCTGCTGCTTCGCCTCGCGTGCCGCGGAGTCCTTGTTGGCCTGCGCGGTCCGCGCCCGCTGCAGCCCCTCGAGCACCGCGTTCTGACTGGTGGCCAGGAGTTTCAGAACCTGCGCGCGATCCAGGACGTCGCCGGGCCCCTGGGCGCCCAGGTACGTCGAGATCGAGGAGACGTTGGTGCCCTGCGTGTAGCTCGACCGGGCGTACTTGTCGAAGTCTTTCTGCGCGAGTTCGATCTGCGCCCCGGCGTCGCGCAGCGCCTGCTGTGAGGCCCCGACCACGCCGGCCGCCAGATCGGCAGCGCTGCGGGCGTTCTGCAGATCGACCAGAGCACGGTTCACGTCCTCGCGCTTGATGGCGACCTCGTTGTCGAGCTGAGCGAGCTGCTGATCCGCGGAGGCGACCTGGTTGATCAGTTCGCTGACCTGCCCGAGGCCCGCCGACACCTGGGTCTGGGCCTGCGCGATGTCGTTGTCGGACGGATTCGGCGGCGGCGGTGGCACCGCTGCGGCCAGGCCGGGCGTGCTGCCGATCAGGGCTCCGACGATGCCCAATCCGATCAGGAGGCGCGCCGTGCGAGTGTGCCCGCGGGAGAAGCTACGGTGCCCCACTCCAGCTCGTGCTTGTCGCTTCACAACTCTCTCCCTCGGTTCTGCACCGATCACGCACACCGCGCCGTGCCCGTCGTGGGGAGAAATTTGCGGCAGCCCACACCTTCCCGCGCGTCGGCGACACCGACATACACCGGATCGCCGTCACTCTGGACGTCAATCACCAGCCTGCGACACTTCTTCCCCAAGAGCGCCAAATGCACCGTACGACACTTCCGGACTCTATGGAAACTTTAGTCACAAATAACACATGAGTAATTTGACCAGCGGAAATGTCGAACTGTGAATCGTCGGCGCTATTTACGCGCATCGACGCAGGCAGCGGCCACGCTCGGGAGAATCGTGAAATTGCCGCCGAGTTATCCCGGGAATTCGGGGAGAGTCAGGGCTTCTGTCGCTCGTACGACGTGCCGGCCCCCGAAGCGCTGTCGCCCTTTTCTGCCGTGTCGCCACGAGATACGGACGCCCGGCGCGATTTCGCGAAGAACGTGGCAGCCGACGCGATCACGACGATCGCGACGATGAGGGCGGTGAACAGGGCCCACGNNCACTTCGTCGACGAAGTGATTCGCGGAGACCACCGCATCGCCGGTGTAGGTGCGGTCCTGACCCGATTCGAGCAGGACCCGGCTGATCGAATCGCTGTATGTGCCGACCCAGCTGGGACTCAGCACCAGAACGGTGCCGCCCTCTTCCGTCCCGACCTCGGTGGCGAGGTCGCGCAGCTGCGAATCGCGGCCGGGATCCTCGTCCAACACCACGATGCTCAGCTTGATCCCGTGCTCGGCCGCGCGATCGACCACGGCGGCGAGTTCACTCGCCTCGTCGGACGGCGCCGACACGCCGTCGTCGGACACGTCCGCGACCACGTCGGAGACGTCGATGTCTTCCGGAAGGTCCGTCGACAACGGGAGGGCCGAATGGACGGGGAGCATGACACTGGCAGGAAGTGCGGTGGCGATAGGGGCAGGCATCTCTCATCCGGGTTTGCTGTAGGAACGTAAGCCTCGCGTGAACACTACGTGAGGAGTCCCCGAAGTTCCGTTCCGTCCGCGCGCGTCCCGCGTCGGGTCGAGGAGAATCGCCGAGGGGTACACGCTCGATTCCCCCCGAATTCTCACAGGACAAGCGTACTGTTAGACTATCGGAGGTACCGCGGTAGGGGCCGATTCCGTCATCGCTAGCACGACAGCGACACGGATCAGCCGTGCCCGCAGTGCCTGCAGCCGTCGACACAGCCCCGTCGGTGGCGACCCTCACATAGACGAGTGGAGCTGACGTGAGCACCAGTATTGATTCATTCGGAGCAAAGGGAACCCTCGAGGTCGGTGAGAACTCCTACGAGATCTTCCGACTCGCGGCCGTCCCCGGCACCGAGAAATTGCCTTACTCCTTGAAGGTTCTCGCCGAGAACCTTCTCCGCACCGAAGACGGAGCCAATATCACCGCGGATCACATCCGCGCAATTGCAGGCTGGGATCCCTCGGCTCAGCCGAGCATCGAAATCCAGTTCACGCCGGCTCGCGTGATCATGCAGGACTTCACCGGCGTTCCCTGTGTCGTCGACCTCGCCACCATGCGTGAGGCTGTCACCACCCTCGGCGGCGACCCCAACAAGGTCAACCCGCTCTCGCCTGCCGACATGGTCATCGACCACTCGGTCATCCTCGACATCTTCGGCCAGGCCGATGCACTCGAGCGCAACGTCGACCTCGAATACGAGCGCAACGGCGAGCGTTACCAGTTCCTCCGCTGGGGCCAGGGCGCATTCGACGACTTCAAGGTCGTCCCCCCGGGAATGGGCATCGTTCACCAGGTCAACATCGAATACCTGGCTCCGACCGTCATGGCACGTAACGGCCAGGCGTACCCCGACACCTGTGTCGGCACCGACTCGCATACCACCATGGTCAACGGCCTGGGCGTGCTGGGCTGGGGCGTCGGCGGCATCGAAGCCGAGGCTGCCATGCTCGGCCAGCCGGTCTCCATGCTCATCCCCCGCGTTGTCGGCTTCAAGCTCTCCGGTGAGATCAAGCCCGGCGTCACCGCGACCGACGTCGTGCTCACCGCCACCGAGATGCTCCGCAAGCACGGCGTCGTCGGAAAGTTCGTCGAGTTCTACGGCAAGGGTGTTGCCGAGGTTCCGCTCGCGAACCGCGCAACCCTGGGCAACATGAGCCCCGAATTCGGTTCCACCGCAGCGATCTTCCCAATCGACAGCGAGACGATCGACTACCTGCGCCTGACCGGCCGCAGCGACGAGCAGCTCGCCCTCGTCGAGGCCTACGCCAAGGAACAGGGCCTGTGGCACGATCCCGACAAGGAGCCCGTCTTCTCCGAGTACATCGAGCTCGATCTGGGAACCGTCGTTCCCTCGATCGCCGGCCCGAAGCGCCCGCAGGACCGAATCCTGTTGTCGGAGTCGAAGACCGCGTTCCGCAAGGACATCCACAACTACGTGGAAGAGCACCTTCCGACCGAGCACACTCAGCTCGACGAGGCTGTCGAGGAATCCTTCCCGGCGTCCGACCCCGCAGTTCTGTCGTTCGCCGATGACGGAGCAGTCGACGTTCTCTCCGCCGCCAACGGCGCAGAAGGCCGCCCGAGCAAGCCGGTTGTCGTCAAGTCCGACGCAGGCGAGTTCGTTCTCGATCACGGCGCCGTCGTCGTTGCCGGCATCACTTCCTGCACCAACACGTC
Source organism: Rhodococcus sp. LB1 (assembly GCF_001583455.1). Lineage (NCBI taxonomy): Bacteria > Bacillati > Actinomycetota > Actinomycetes > Mycobacteriales > Nocardiaceae > Rhodococcus > Rhodococcus sp. LB1. Next base: position 55,401 of record NZ_LTCZ01000224.1, read on the forward strand.
CAACCCGTCGGTCATGCTCGGCGCTGCGCTGCTTGCACGTAACGCCGTCGAGAAGGGCCTCGCCACCAAGCCGTGGGTCAAGACCAACATGGCACCCGGTTCGCAGGTTGTCACCGACTACTACGAGAAGGCCGGCCTCTGGCCGTACCTCGAGAAGCTCGGCTACTACCTCGGCGGCTACGGATGCACCACGTGCATCGGCAACACCGGCCCGCTGCCCGAGGCAGTCTCCAAGGCCATCAACGACAACGACCTGTCGGTCACCGCGGTGCTCTCGGGCAACCGCAACTTCGAGGGACGCATCTCCCCCGACGTCAAGATGAACTACCTGGCCTCCCCGCCGCTCGTCATCGCCTATGGCCTTGCGGGAACCATGGACTTCGACTTCGAGACCGACTCGCTCGGCGACGACACCGACGGCAACCCCGTGTTCCTGAAGGACATCTGGCCGTCCACGCAGGAGATCGAAGAGACCATCAAGACGGCGATCAGCCAGGACATGTTCCGCAAGTCCTACGCAACGATCTTCGCGGGCGACAGCCGCTGGCAGAACCTCTCGACCCCAGAGGGTGACACCTTCGAGTGGGACGTGAACTCGACCTACGTCCGCAAGGCTCCGTACTTCGACGGCATGCCGAAGGATCCGGCACCGGTCAAGGACATCAAGGGCGCTCGCGTCCTCGCCCTGCTCGGCGACTCGGTCACCACAGACCACATCAGCCCGGCAGGTCCGATCAAGTCCGGCACCCCCGCCGCGCAGTACCTCGATTCCCACGGCGTCGAGCGCAAGGACTACAACTCGCTCGGCTCGCGTCGCGGCAACCACGAGGTGATGATCCGCGGAACGTTCGCGAACATCCGTCTGCGCAACCAGCTCCTCGACGACGTCTCCGGTGGCTACACCCGCGACTTCACGCAGGAAGGTGCACCGCAGGCATTCATCTACGACGCGTCGCAGAACTACCAGGCAACCGGCATCCCGCTGGTCGTCCTGGGCGGCAAGGAGTACGGCTCCGGATCGTCGCGTGACTGGGCCGCCAAGGGCACCAGCCTTCTCGGCGTCAAGGCCGTCATCACCGAGTCGTTCGAGCGCATCCACCGCTCCAACCTCATCGGTATGGGCGTCGTTCCGCTGCAGTTCCCGGCCGGCGAGTCGGCTGCATCGCTGAAGCTCGACGGCACCGAGACCTTCGACATCGAAGGCGTCGAGAAGCTCAACGACGGTGTCACCCCGAAGACCATGAAGGTCACGGCAACGCGCGAGAACGGCGAGAAGGTCGTGTTCGACGCAGTCGTACGCATCGATACCCCTGGTGAGGCGGATTACTACCGCAACGGCGGCATCCTGCAGTACGTGCTCCGCAACATGATCAAGGGCTAGGGCGCAATCGCGCCTGCGAGCAGTTTCCGCTCGCAGGCGCTACGCACCTGTGAGTGTTTTCGGCCATGACAGGCACGAAGCGCGCACGACCAGTTTCAGGGGAGCTTCGCCGCTGTCCCGATCGAGGTGGTCGTGCGCGCTTCGTGCTTTCGGTGGCCCTCACATGTCGAGGGCCGACAACACTCACAGGCCGACGAAGGAGGCACTTTGCCCAAGGTCAGTGAAGACCATCTCGCGGCACGGCGCAGTCAGATCCTCAGCGGCGCCCGCCGTTGCTTTGCCGAATACGGCTACGACGGCGCCACCGTCCGCCGGCTCGAAGAAGTGACCGGACTGTCACGCGGGGCGATCTTCCATCACTTCAAGGACAAGGACGGTTTGTTCCTGGCGCTCGCCCACGAGGACGCGACCAGGATGGCCGACGTGGTCGCCCACGAGGGCCTCGTCCAGGTGATGCGGGACATGCTCGCCCAGCCCGAACAGTTCGACTGGCTGGGAACCCGGCTCGAAATCGCCCGACGGCTGCGGAACGATCCCGACTTCCGCAGAAGCTGGTCACAACGGTCGGCGGAACTCACCGAGGCGACCATGGCGCGTCTCGCGCGGCAGAAGTCCGCGGGCCGCCTCCGCGACGACGTGCCGACCGACGTCCTGATCGGCTACCTGGACCTGGTTCTCGACGGCCTCGTCGCACGTATCGCTTCCGGGCACGCCGGCGACAACCTGTCGGCCGTCCTCGACCTCGTCGAGGAATCCGTCCGACGCCGCGACTGACACCCGCACTCCCCCACCGACACCCGTCAGGTCTTGCGACGGTGAGCTCCGCCCCGTCCGCGGAGCTCCACCTCGGATTCCGCGAGGATGTTGCGGACGAATCCGTACGATCTCCCCATTTCCCGGGCAAGGGAACGGATACTCGCACCGGCCTGGTAGCGCTCCTTCAGCTCCGCCTGTAGATCGGCGCGCGACGGTCCCGTGATCCGAGCGCTCTTGGCGAAGACCCCGATGTCAGCCATGAACTCCTCCAGTCGGCGAGCGACGGTGGTTTCCACGGTAGAGCCCCGCGACGGCGATATCTACGCGCAGTGCTCAGGCGAGCTGGATCAGCTCCAGGTAGTCCTGCGACCAGTGGTCCTCCGTGCCGTCGGGCAGGAGAATGACCCGTTCCGGGTCGAGTGCCTCGGCCGCGCCGGGGTCGTGCGTCACCAGCACGACGGCACCGGTGTAGCTGCGGAGCGCATCCAGCACCTGCTCGCGGGAGACGGGATCGAGGTTGTTCGTCGGCTCGTCGAGCAGGAGGACGTTCGCCGCCGACGACACGAGACCCGCCAGCGCGAGGCGCGTCTTCTCACCACCGGACAGCGTGCCTGCGGGCTGCTCGAGCTGCGGGCCGGTGAACATGAACGCACCGAGCAGCGAACGCAGCTCCTGCTCCCCCGTGTCCGGCGCCGCGTGGCGAATGTTCTCCCACACCGACGCGTTGTCGTCGAGGGTGTCGTGCTCCTGCGCGAAGTAGCCGATCTTCAGCCCGTGACCGGGGACGAGCCCGCCTGCGTCCGGGGTCTCGACTCCGCCGAGAATGCGCAGCAGCGTCGTCTTACCGGCACCGTTGAGACCGAGCACCACGACGCGTGACCCACGGTCGATCGCGAGGTCCACTCCGGTGAAGATCTCGAGCGAACCGTAGACCTTGGTCAGGTTCTCCGCCATCAGCGGAGTCTTGCCACACGCGGCAGGCTCGGGGAACCGGATCCGGGCCACCTTGTCGGACACGCGTTCTGCGTCGAGGTCGGACATCAGCTTGTCGGCGCGCTTCGCCATGTTCTGTGCCGCCACGGCCTTGGTGGCCTTCGCGCCGAGCTTCGCGGCCTGCACGCGCAGTGCACCGGCCTTCTTCTCGGCATTGGCGCGCTCACGGCGGCGACGCTGCTCGTCGGTCGCACGGGCGTCGAGGTACTTCTTCCAGCTCATGTTGTACACGTCGGCCTCGCCGCGCACGGCATCGAGGAACCACACCCGGTTCACGACGTCGTTGAGCAGATCGACGTCGTGGCTGATCACGATCAACCCACCCTCGTGGCTCTGCAGGAAGCCCCGCAGCCAGGTGATCGAGTCGGCGTCGAGGTGGTTGGTCGGCTCGTCGAGCAGAAGCGTCGTATCCGACCGTCCGCCGCTACCGTCCGACGCGGCGAACAGGATGCGCGCCAGTTCGACACGGCGACGCTGACCACCCGACAGGGTGTGCAGCTGCTGACCGAGGATGCGGTCGGCCAGTCCGAGGCTGTTGCAGATGCGTGCCGCTTCGCTCTCCGCCTCGTACCCACCGAGCGCGGAGAAGCGGTCCTCGAGGTTGCCGTACTTGCGCACGGCCTTGTCGCGCTCGGCGTCGTCGACGACCTCCGACATCAGGATCTGCTGCTTCTCCATGTCCCGCAGCAGCGAATCGAGGCCGCGCGCGGACAACACTCGGTCCTTCGCGAGGACGTCGAGGTCGCCTTCCTTCGGGTCCTGCGGCAGGTACCCGAGATCGCCGGTGCGCACCACGGCACCCGCGTACGCCTCCCCCTCCCCCGCGAGGATGCGGAGGGTCGTCGTCTTGCCGGCACCGTTGCGGCCGACCAGCCCGATGCGGTCGCCGGGCTGTACCCGCAAAGCCGGTCCGGGCGCGGACAGCAACGTCCGCACTCCAGCTCGAACTTCCAGGTCGGTAGCGGTGATCAACAAGACTCCTAGGAAAATGACGCTCGCGTTGAATGAGAAAAACTACGCAAAGAACACACGAACCAGCAATTTTACCCGACCGCCGGCGACTCGGAACACGCCTGCCAGTGATCCCGCTAACGTTCACCGCCGTATCCGGCCCGCAGGAAAGCCTCCAGCCCCTGTGTAGATGTTCGATGGAAGGTGAGTCGCGTGGTGGTGAGGTTGGCAATTGTGGTGAGCCCGTTGGGTCATGAGTAATAACCACGGTGATAGTTCGGGAAACTACGCTGTTCCGTCACTGCCCGACTCAGTACCTGGCTGACATCCTGGTGGACTTGGGAGCCCAGCCGACACCCTCGTGGCATCGCAGGCGCATCGGGTTCCCCACCCCGCGCAACTGCGCCCCGTTCAGCGCGCACGCTCCCCCGCAGCCGGCCGAGCCGGCCGCGGCGCCCCGCTCCCCTTGGTCTGGGACTGCCGTGGTGGGTAATCGAGATCGGGACCCGTGATGGTGGAGTCACCACTACCCCGGGACAGCCAGGACCGTACCCCGACAAATTCGGATAATCGAACGGTTCCGTCCGAGGCCGAGTCTGGAACTGGGTCTCGTTCCAGACTCGGCCGCCGTGACAGGCTGGCGGTGTGACAATTTCTCCCCGTCCAGCGATCTGGGACGTCGCGATCGTCGGCCTCGGGCCTGCCGGCCGCGCCCTCGCCCACCGGGCCACGGCTCTCGGTTCGACAGTCGTCTCGGTCGACCCGCTCCCCCGCAGATCGTGGACCGCGACGTACGCGGCCTGGGAAGACGAGCTCCCCGACTGGCTCCCTCGAGACGCCGTCGTCACGAAAACTGCTTGCCCGACAGCCTGGACGACACGTCGCCACACCATCGACCGCACGTATTGCGTTTTGAATACATCGGTACTGCAATCAATACTCGGCAGCGAATGCGGAACCGTTCTCGCAGGTAGAGCCGTCGATCTCTCCCCCACTTCCGTCCGACTGGACGACGGCTCGACACTGAAGGCGCACGTGGTCGTCGATGCCCGCGGCACCGGCGACAGCCCCGACCTCGCCCAGCAGACGGCATACGGCGTCGTGGTGGACCCCGACACGGCCGCACATGCGCTCGCCGGCGAGGCCGCGGTGTTCATGGACTGGCGCCGCGACAACGGGACTTCCCCCTCCGACACCCCGTCGTTCCTCTACGGGGTCCCGCTCGAGCAGGACCGGTTCCTGCTCGAAGAGACCTGTCTGGTCGGTCGCCCCCCACTCCCGATCTCGGAACTCGCCACCCGACTCCACGACCGACTCCGACAGCGGGGCGTCACCGTGCCGTCCCATTCGGACGTCGAGAGGGTCAGATTCGCCGTCGAGCCACCACCCGAGGCCGGTCGTGCCCACAGCTCGGATCAGGTGCGTTTCGGAGCCCGCGCCGGGTTGATGCACCCAGGAACGGGCTTCAGCGTCGCGGCGTCGCTCCTGTGCGCAGATGTTCTGGCCCGCGATCTTCATGACGGTTCGAACGCACGACTGTGGCCGTGGAAGGCGCGCACCGTCGCGTCTCTGCGATCGGTCGGCCTCCGCGTCCTCCTGAATCTGGATTCCGAACACGTCCCCGAATTCTTCGAGCATTTCTTCGATCTACCGCCACAACTCCAAGCGGCATATCTGTCCGAGCGGTCGAATCCGCGCGGAACCCTGTCCGCAATGGGGCGGATGTTTCGGGCATCCTCCGGCGATATCCGCAGTGTGATTCTCCGTTCGGCGCTTCGCCGGGAAGTTCGATGAACTGTCGCGCGAACGCGAAAAGGAGACCATCATGGAACGCATGCGGTCGATATGGAAGGGCTCGATAGCGTTCGGACTCGTGAATGTGCCGGTCAAGGTCTATTCGGCAACCGAGGATCACGACATCAGGTTTCACCAGGTCCATGCCAAGGACGGCGGCCGGATCAAATACAACCGCGTCTGCTCCGAATGCGGCAACGTCGTCCAATACGCCGATATCGACAAGGCCTACGACTCCGACGACGGCGTGCGCGTGGTGTTGACGGACGATGATTTCGGCAAACTGCCCGCCGCCGAGAAACACGAGATTCCCGTTCTGCAGTTCGTGCCGACCGAACAGATCGACCCCATTCTGTTCGAGAAGAGTTACTTCCTCGAACCGGATTCCAGCTCTCCGAAGGCATATGTCCTACTCGCGACAGCCCTCGAGAACAGCGACCGAACGGCCCTCGTCCACTTCACCCTCCGACAGCGCACCCGACTGGCCGCGATGCGTTCACGGGACGGGGTGCTGGTGATCCAGACGCTGCTGTGGCCGGATGAGGTACGGGCCGCGGAATTCTCCTCACTCGATGGCGTCGACAAGCCGAAGGCGAAGGAACTCGCGATGGCCGAGACACTCGTCGACAGCATGGCCGACGACTTCGACCCCACCGAATTCACCGACGACTACCAGGTGCAGTTGCGTGAACTGCTCGACGAGATGATCGAGTCCGGCGGCAAGAAGGTCATCCCCGTCGCCGAGGTCGAGAAGAGCGGCGAGGACGCCGAAGTGGTGGATCTCGTGGCCGCACTGCAGCGCAGCGTCGACGCCGCCGGGAAGAAGGCCGCACCCGCCAAGAAGAAGCCGGCGAAGAAGGCTCCGGCCAAGACCGCAGCGAAGAAGGCCACAGCGAAGTCATCCAGTTCGGAACGCAAGCGCGCCTGAACCGACACGGAGGGGCTCGCCGAGCCCCTCCGTGTCACCAGTGGTGAATGGTCAGACTGTGAAACCGAGCGCGCGCAACTGCTCGCGGCCGTCCTCGGTGATCTTGTCGGGGCCCCACGGCGGGAGCCACACCCAGTTGATCTTCAGTTCGTTGCACAGACCGCTGCGCACGAGCGCACCCCGCGACTGGTCCTCGATGACATCGGTCAGCGGGCAGGCCGCCGACGTGAGCGTCATGTCGAGGGTCACGACGTCCTCCTCCTCGGTGATCCCGTACACGAGACCGAGGTCGACGACGTTGATGCCGAGTTCGGGATCGACGACGTCACGCATCGCCTCCTCGAGTTCTTCGAGGCGCTTCGGGTCGGTAATCGCACCCGACGATGCAGTGGCGGTCTCGCCGCCCTGGTCGGCCGTCGCCTGCTCCGGTACGGCCGTGGCGTCCGCCTCCGGCGTCTGCGTCTCGCTCATGATGCCTGTCCTCCGATTCGAGCTGGTTCGCCGTCTGCTGTCGGAACGGCCGAATCCCGTTCGTCCACGACCCGGTCGTCCACTATCTGAACAACCGCGTCCTTGAATGCCATCCATCCCAGCAGCGCGCATTTCACGCGTGCCGGGTATTTCGAGACGCCGACGAAGGCGATGCCGTCCCCGAGGACGTCCTCGTCCCCCTCGACGGTACCGCGGCTGCTGACCATCTCGTTGAATGCGGCAACGGTCTGCAGTGCCTTCTCGACCGGCATCCCCACCACCTGATCGGTGAGCACCGACGTCGACGCCTGGCTGATGGAGCAGCCCTGGCCGTCGTACGACACATCCACCACGGTGCCGTCGTCGGCGAGCTGCACACGCAGCGTCACTTCGTCACCGCACGTGGGATTGACGTGGTGGACTTCGGCGCCGAACGGTTCGCGCAGGCCGCGACCGTGGGGATGCTTGTAGTGGTCCAGGATCACTTCCTGGTACATCTGTTCCATTCTCATGCAGGAACCTCCCCGAAGAACTCCTGTGCGCGCCGCACCGCTGCCGCGAGAGCGTCGACCTCGTCGACCGTGTTGTACAGCGCGAACGACGCCCTCGCCGTGGCCGCGACACCGAAACGACGGTGCAGGGGCCAGGCGCAGTGGTGGCCGACGCGGATGGCGACCCCCTCGTCGTCGAGGATCTGACCGAGATCGTGGGCGTGGATTCCGTCGACCACGAACGACACGGCCCCGCCGCGGTCCTCGGCGGTCGTGGGTCCGATGATGTGCACGCCGTCGATGGCACCGAGAGCTGCCAGTGCGGCCTCGACCAGGGTGTGCTCGTGCGCCGCCACCGCGTCCATCCCGATCTCCTCGAGATACCGGACCGCGGCACCGAGCCCGACCACCTGCGACGTCATCGGAACGCCGGCCTCGAACCGCTGCGGCGGCGGCGCGTAGGTGGTGCGTTCCATCGTGACGGTCTCGATCATCGAACCACCCGTGATGAACGGCGGCATCGCATTCAGCAGTTCGCGGCGCCCGTACAGGACACCCACGCCGGACGGGCCGAGCATCTTGTGCCCCGAGAAGGCCGCGTAGTCCACACCGAGCGCGTGGAAGTCCACCGCCATGTGCGGAACGGACTGGCATGCGTCGAGTACCACCAGCGCGCCGACCGCGCGGGCGCGACGCACCAACTCCTCGACGGGTGCCACCGCACCGGTCACGTTGGACTGGTGGGTGAACGCCACGACCTTGACGGCGCCCGTCAGTTCGAGCGAATCGAGGTCGATCCGGCCGTCGTCGGTGACGCCGTACCAGCGCAACGTCGCACCCGTGCTGCGCGCGAGTTCCTGCCACGGCACGAGATTGGCGTGATGCTCGAGTTCGGTGATGACGATCTCGTCACCGGGGCCGAGGTGCCGCTCGAAGCGATCGTCGCCGAGAACGTGAGTGACGAGGTTCAGGGACTCCGTCGCGTTCTTGGTGAACACGAGTTCGTCGCTGTCGGCACCGACGAACGCGGCGATCGTCGCACGCGCGTTCTCGTACGCGTCGGTGGCCTCTTCGGCGAGCTGGTGAGCGCCTCGGTGCACGGCCGCGTTACAGGTGGTGAGGAACTCCCTCTCGGCGTCGAGCACCTGGTTCGGGCGCTGCGACGTCGCGCCCGAATCGAGGTACACCAGCGGTTTTCCGTCGCGGACCGTACGCGCCAGGATCGGGAAGTCCTCCCGGATCCGGGTGACGTCGAATACGCGCACCGAGGTGGTCATCTGCGTTTATGCTCCTTGCGTTGCTGCAGCCTGGGTGAAGCGCTCGTAGCCGTTCGCCTCGAGCTCGTCGGCCAGTTCCGGCCCGCCCGACTCGACCACACGACCGCCGACGAACACGTGGACGTATTCCGGCTTGATGTACCGGAGGATGCGCGTGTAGTGCGTGATCAGCAGGATTCCGCCGTGCTGGCGCTCCTTGTAGCGGTTCACACCCTCGGAGACGACGCGCAGGGCATCGACGTCGAGACCGGAGTCGGTCTCGTCGAGGATCGCGATCTTCGGCTTCAGGAGACCGAGCTGCAGGATCTCGTGGCGCTTCTTCTCACCGCCGGAGAAACCTTCGTTGACGCTGCGCTCGCCGAACGAGGGGTCGATGTCCAGCTCGGTCAGGGCTTCCTTGACTTCCTTCACCCAGTGGCGAAGCTTCGGGGCCTCGCCACGGACCGCGGTGGCCGCGGTGCG
>NZ_LTCZ01000225.1:0-4185 GCF_001583455.1 Rhodococcus sp. LB1
GATCACGGGGGACCTTTCGTGGTCCGGGGTGAAGAACATGACAAGAGGGATATCGGTCAGATCAGTCCTGCATAGTGCGGTCGAACCGCAGGCGCAGGTGATCGCCGACCTGGTTGAGGGCGAAGACGGTGAGGAAGATGACCATCGAAGGGACGAACACAATGTGCGGTGACGTTGCAATGGAGGACTTGCCATCGCTGATCATTCCGCCCCAACTGGGCTGCGGCGGCGGAAGACCCAGACCGAGGAAACTCAGTGATCCTTCGGCCACGATCAGCGCTGCAATCACGATGGGGAAGAATGCGCCCAGAGCGGGAAGCACGTTCGGCAGAATTTCCTTGAGCAGAATCCTGGAGTTACTTGCACCGAGATTCTTTGCTGCACGTACAAATTCGCGTGACGACCAGGAGATCGTCGTGGCGCGTGCCAGACGGATGAAGGACGGAACGGTGACGAGCGTCAGACCCACGAGAATCGTCTTGACGCTCGGGGTGAGGATCGAGGACAGGGCGAGCAACAGGATCAGGGGAGGGAAGGCCAGCATCGCGTCTGCGAGAAGTGAGATACCGGAATCCACCTTCCGGCCGAAGAAGCCGGCGATCATGCCGAGAGTCGTGCCGATCGCCAGCCCCGTAATGCCGGCCACCGTACCGACCACGAGTGACACCCGTGCTCCGTAGATGCAGCGCGAGAGAATGGACCGGCCGAAACTGTCGGTGCCGAGCAATAGGTCGATCGAGCCGAAGCTGGGAGAGAGTCGCGATTCACCAACGGGGGCAGCGTAATCGGCTATGGGTAGGAAGTTCGCAGTGAGGGCGAGGACGAGGACCATGGCCAACCAGAAGTAGGCTGACCAGACAATGACCGAACGTTTCTTCTTCTTGACACGAACGACCGGTTTGTGGACTTGTGCTTCGATGTCGGGGATGTGGTCCAGGGACGGGCTGATGGTCATGCGCGAACCGCCTTGCGAACTCGTGGATCAAGGAATCCGTAGCTGAAATCGACGATCATGTTGACGACGACATAGACGAGGGCAACGAAGACCACAATGCCTTGGACGGTGATCACGTCACGAAGCGTGATGGACGACGAAACCAACTGCCCGAGACCAGGAAGCCCGAAGAGGATCTCGACCACCACCGTTCCGCCGATGAGGCGGCCGAGACTGATGCCTGCAAGTGTTATCAACGAGAACGAGGAGGGGCGAAGCGCGTGCCGGAACATGACGTACGTCCGCGACATTCCCTTCGCACGGGCAGCGGACACGTAGTCCTCTCTCAGTGTGCTGACGAGGTCGGTGCGCAGAAGGCGTTGAAAGGTGGCGATCTCGACGAAGGCAATTGCGAGTGCGGGGAGGAACGCGCTTCGGAGGTTGTCGCCGAGTCCGTCTTCGATGCGAGACCAGCCGGATACGGGGAACCACCCCAGCTTCAATGCGAGGAAGTAGATCAGCACAGGGCCTGCGATGAAGGCGGGGATCGCGAGGAACACAGACGTGACGGCGCTGATGCCTCGGTCGGTCGAACTTCCCGCAGTAGCAGCGGCGACCACCGCCAGAACGATTGCGACCGCCAGGGCAATGAGCAACCCCAGGATCGCAAGCTCGAGGGTGACGGGAAGGCGATCCAGAATCGCCTGAGTGACGTCCTGGCCCGTCAACGGCGACGTGCCGAGATTGCCTTGCAGCGCCGAACCGAGCCAGTCGATGTATTGCCGCCACAGTGGCTGATCGAGGCCGAGCTTTGCGTTCAGTTCGGCGACTGCCTGCGGAGTGGAGTTTTCGCCTAGGATCACTTGTGCAGCGGATCCGGGAGCCAAACTGAGCAATGAGACGGCGGCTACCGTCACCAGTAAGAGGACGAGCAGACTTCGTCCGGCTCGTTTCGAAAGTGTGAGCACCATAGCGTTCGCCTTAGGCCCTTTCCATAGTGGTGCATGGAATGTCGTGTGATGTGCAGATGCGCGCACTGACCGTAGGTTTCGGCTGCGGTACGCGTGTTGTGGGTGCGTGTGGCCTCTCCGAGTCGCTCCGGATGGATGACTGCAGACCGTCAGGTGTTCCGTTTGCCGATGCGCGTGCGATCGAGGTGCAGCGCACGCGCATGTGCGTGCGCTGGTCTGTCGTTGCGCCAGGTCCTTCCTGAGGATCTCCGTTCACTAAGTATACTAAGTCTTAGAAGACAACTTGCAACCATCAATTTTTCGATGCGGGCGAGCCCGGGTGCCGATCGTGATCGGCAGGCCGGCGCCCGGTGTGGGTGAGGCTTTGCCTCGGTCCGCGGAGCCCGGCTGTTGCATGGTGTCGGAATCCGGTGTTTCGGGTTGTCTTTCGACAGGGCTTGTAGTTGATCGATCCTTGGCTGCAACAACATTGGCGCGGTAGTGTCCAACTGACTCGCATCGAATGCTGCGGCCTGAGAAGCTCCTGGGCCCTCACCCTGCTGACAGGTGGAAACTATGTCGACGATCAGGGTGGGCAATGCTCTGATTGACCGTGTGGCGGAGCAGTCGCTACCGGTTTCACCCGGCCTGCTCATTGATGATCGCTCAATTGCCGCACGGCTTCCTGGGCGAGGAGTCGATGACCTTCCAGTGCCCGAGCCACAGTTGGGTGGTGAGAGTTGACGGTCTCACCGTGCTCGTCGATCCCTGTACCGGCAACAGCCGCGAGGGGCGGGGCCCCTATTTCGATAGCCTGGACGGGCCGTTTCTGGAGCGACTTGCCCAGTCCGGGGTGTCGGTCGATGCCGTTGACGTCGTGTTCTGCACCCACCTTCATCACGATCATTGTGGCTGGAACACGGTGCAGATCGATGGTGCGTGGGTGCCGACAACGAGGTCAAGTCCAACACCTTTGACGAGTGCGTGCACCCGACCGTCGACGCGGTTCTGGCCACGGTGGTATCTGCACCGTATGCAATCTCGTCGAGTCTGACCATCGAACCTGCGCCGGGTCACACGCTACGGTCACCTGTCCGTCGACGGAGGCGAGGTGCGCTTGGTGCCCGGCGGTGCTCCGGACGCCGGCCACGAACAGGTCGCCGCCGGGTTCCGGAAGGCTGACTAGCCTGGGCCGCGGCTGACTGATCGCGTCAGGCTGGGTATTGCATCGCGGTCCGCCCGACGCTGTCGGGGAAGGCTGTCGCGAAGAGTCTTTCCGCCGTCATTCGACCGCGCGACCCCGATACGACCCGCTCCCGCGGGGCAGGCACCGGACAGATCGTCGGTGCCCGGGCAGCCGAGGAGGCGGAACCTCCGGAGCTTCCGAAGTCCACGGGCCACGCGGCATCGGCAGCGGCCGGGACGGCAAGGGCGACCGTGGCCGCAAGCGTGACGCCGATCCGGCGCCCCCGAGTGTTCTCGACGTGCCCGTGACGGTTCCAGGCGTTTCCTGACAGTTTTGGACACACGCGATCCCTTCTCGAGGTGAATTGGGCCATCCGCGGTGAAGGTGAATCCTGCGAGTTGGGTGATGCATGACATCCACCAATGGCCCCGCTGTGGCCTGGCCCAAAGCGAGCATAGGGACGCGGGATCAGGAAAGCGGCAGTGAAGGCAGTCAATATCTCGGGTGGCGCTTACCTATTCGGAACGTGTCAGCTCATCCTTGAAATCAAGAGGAGGGGGTGGGTGGCCTCGCGGCGCGGCTGCCCGATTTCGGCACTGCGTGGCGTCGACGTGCGCATGGCGGACTGTCTCGGAAGGTTAGCGATGATCGCCGGCCGTCGCGGGGTCGACAGGACTCGAGGCGTCGATCGAGCTGCCATTCCATACACCGGAATCGCCCGACGCGGCCTCGCGTCACAGTCTCTACGGTGAACTGCGAAAAGGTTAGTCTTGCCAACGCTGACCTAGCAAACTATGTTATCTAGGTAACAGAATGAAGGTACTCAAGCCGTCGTCTCGTTACGAGCGTGTGCCGGGATACCTCGGTCGCGAGGAGTGTTCATGCTGAAGGCGCGGTTCACTGCAACAGTCGGCGTCGAGTTCCCCGTCGTGCGAGCCGGCGTGATGCCCCGGGGCCGCGTGCGACTCGCCGGCCGATTCCTCGCCGTCTTCGCCCTCAACCAGGTCGGCGATCACCTGCCTGCGGTTCGACCGCACTATGCAGGTCTGATCTGACCGAAACCTCCTCTGTGTCAGATTCTTTCACCCTCGAACGACGAAAGGTCCCCCGTGATC
>NZ_LTCZ01000226.1:0-2365 GCF_001583455.1 Rhodococcus sp. LB1
TACTACGCCAACCTGCTGACCCTGCCGATTGCCGACGGCGGCATTCTCTATGTCGAACCGGTGTTCACCGAACGTTTGACCAGCACGCCCAACAGTTCCACGTTCCCGCAGCTGGCCCGGGTCCTGGTCAGCTACCGCGAACCCGGCACCGGTGGGGTGCGGATCGGGTACGCCCCCACCCTCGCCGAGGCCCTCGACCAGGTCTTCGGCACCGGCACCGGCGCCGTTGCCACCGCACCCGGCGGCGATGCCACCACACCACCACCTACCGGCGGGCAACCGCCGCCGCCGCCCCCACCGGGCGCCCCGCCCGCTCCGCCGCCGGCGGCATCGGACCAGCTGACCGCCGCGGTCCTCGAACTCAACGACGCCCTGGCCAACCTGCGCGAGGCGCAACGCACCGGCGACTTCACCGCCTACGGCGCGGCCCTGGACCGCCTGCAACAGGCCATCGACACCTACCTGGCCGCGGGCGGCACCCCGCACTGACCCATCCCCTCCGCGCGATCCGCGCAATGACGTTGTCCCGTATGGAAAATTGCGGATTCGGGCTGTAGACCGGTCAGGACCACCCGCCGGCCGCGCACGCGTTCACCGTCGCCGTCTCTCCGCCCCTCGAACTGATCAAGATCGACGGCGGCGAACTCTCTGCCGATCCTCGGTCTGGTTGCGCTCCCGCTCATCGGGTAGCGACCCATCCTTGTGTCGTTACTCGGCGGCCCACACCAAGGTGGACACCCAACTGTGAGCACACTTGCGGGGGATATGTACATCCGCTCACTCTCGATTGCGGGAGTCCCTGGTCCAGGCATTATTCCTACTCGAAGATGCTTTCGGGAAGCCAGTCGGCGTCGAACAGTCGCGCGAGCTTCCCGAACGCGCCGAGATCGCCATCGACACTGGCTGATGTCACGATGAGCCGATTGATCATGATCCGAGCCGCCTGCTCCTCCACCGTTCCGGCGGCGAACAGGAGTGACCATGAGCAAACCTGCCCGTCGCGGTGCGCACGACCCATCGTTTGGCGTGCGGCAATTCCGGAGTAGCGAGGCTGGTGGAAGAACCCGATGCGACGGGCCGATGAGGCGCGGGAGCCGTCGACCATCACCTCGGACGCCTGCAGATTGATCGCAGATGCGGTGTTGAACACCACGACCGGGTTGTGGCCGCGCTGAAATCTCATGCGCTCTGTCTCGAGATCGCCGCCGCCGAAGATGCGTGAGACGCCAATGCCGTGCTCCTCCAGGAGGTTGGCTACCGGGTCGGCGGCCGTGGTGACCAGTTCGACGGCGACGAGTACCTGGTAGCCGCGTTCGACGTGTGCGGCTACCAGCTCGGCGGTCTGCGGGGCTCGCAGCATGCCTGCCTTCTGCCGGAACCGCATCAGAGCGGCACGGCCGCGGGCGGTGTCGTTCCCCTGGCGGGCGATCCTCATCGCACTGCGGAACTCACTCCAGTCCTGGTGGTACGCAGCCCATTGTGTGGCGGTGAAGTCGAGTGGCAGGCCGTCGATAGGTGGCGGTCCCCAGGGCGCGTCGCGATGCATCATGACGGGCGGGTCGGATTCGGTCATCCACTTCCGGACGCGGGTGACGGCCTGATGCTGCAGCCGCTGAGAACCTTTTGCTTGGTCGTTCCAGTCCCATTTGCTTTTGTCCCACCCGGGAGCCAGGGGAAGTCCATGCTCGACCAGTTTCTTGCCGAGATCGGCCCACTCGCCTGGGGGGTCATCGTGCAGTTGCGCGAACAGCGAAGACAAGTAGGTGTATTCGCCTGGGTGATGCCCCGGCGTCGCCGTCACGGTGATCACGAACGGCGCCTTCTCTGGTGATGCGGCGAGGCGGTTGATGCGCCGCTGGTATTGGGTGCGCTGGGCGTTGAGGTGCCGGAATTGCTGTGCCTCGTCATTGATGATGAGGGAAAAGGAGTACTTCGGTTGGCCGTTGCGGCCGAGCAATTTCTCGAGCTGGTCCGGGGAGATGATCAGCCACCGATAGCCTCCGTCGCCGAACGCTGCGAGGGCGTCGCGCCATGCGGCGATGGTGATCTGGGCCGGCCGGTCCACGGTGATGAGTACGGTGTCGCCGCCCCCTAATTTCAGCGCAGCTTTCGCGCCGAGGATTGCGCTGCCGGTCTTGCCTACACCGGGCTCGTCGGCCAACAGGAATCCGCGCTTGCCGTGGTGAAAGGCCGTCGCGATCGCCTTCGCGGCGTCCACCTGTTCGGGCCGCGGTGTCTTGTGGAAGCCAGTTGCGCCCGGTTGCCGCACGCCGTTGAGGTCCTCTTCGACCCAGCGAGCGTACGAGTACGGTTTCGACGCGTAGACGGCGAGTTCGTCGGGCAATTGAGCGCCGATGTAGGCGTG
>NZ_LTCZ01000227.1:0-5650 GCF_001583455.1 Rhodococcus sp. LB1
GTGGCGTCCCTCCTCGACGGCGATCTGCGATCGCTGAACCTGTCCGGGACCCTGGTCGGCTGTGACCGTGGCGCCGACACCTGGTCCCGCACCACCTGCCATCAGATCGTGGGCGCCGACCCGCATACCGACGGGGTGATCTACCGCTGCCGCAACAACCCCGCCGAACTTGCCCTGATGCTGCTCGACCGCGGGGCCCTCGACTCGGCCGCACTTCCCGTCGCCGAATCCCACGACGTCCTGAGCGACCCGAGCACCTGCGACGAGGTGGTCAAGGCCCCAGGCGAGGTCCACCACCTGAAATACGTGGGTGCGGGCAGCGCCCGGCTTCCGTAGCCCCGTCCTCGAGAACGGTCACGGACGGTTGGATGCGCATCCCGCGCCATGACGCAGTGTCGTAACTGGTGTTGGGATCGGCGGTCTAATGCGAGAATGGGGTCGCTGGTGTGGCACTCTCGCTTTCCTCCCGGCCGTGGTTGCGGGCACGACACTTTCCCGCCGCTGTTCGTTCTCGAGCTGCGTTTCGTGTCACGGCAGTCTCGAGGCCTTCGGTGCATGTGCGAAGGTCCCGCCGGGCTGACCGATATTCGTTGTAATTGGATGCAGTGCAAGAATATTCGCATTCGCCATTCTCGCGGCGGAAGAAGTTCCTGGCCTGCTTGGCCGCAGTGGTCCTGCAGGAGTCGGCACCGTCGACAGATGGTGCTCTGTATGTTTCTGCTGGACGACACGGGTGATGGCACGGGTCCTCGGGAATCAGGGCGGCCCGCGTGTGATTACTTGCCGTTTCAATCTGCTGGCGGTGAGAGGGCCGAAATGCCGCTACTGTGTGCGATCGACGATTGCCCGGCGAATAGGGAGAAAAATATGGCGGTATCACCGAGGGGTTCTGCAGGTTCGGCGCAAAAGACGACGAAAGAGATTCGTGAGTGGGCGATCGGGGAGGGATTGGAGGTGTCTTCCCGAGGCCGGATTTCGGCCGAGATCGAGCAAGCATTCGATGCCGCTCAAGCGAAGAAGGCTCAGGTCAAACCGGCGCCGGCAAAGAAGACGGCCGCGAAGAAGACCGCAGAGAAGAAGACCGCGGAGACGACAGCTGTGAAGAAGAAGGCCTTGAAGAAGGTACCTGGGGAAAAGGCCCCCGCAAAGCGGGCGGCGAGCAAGGCCCCAACGAGGAAAACGACCAAGCAGATTCGTGAGTGGGCGATCGGGGAGGGCATGGAAGTGTCCTCCCGCGGGAGGATTCCGGCCGAGATCGAGCAAGCCTTCGACGACGCGCAGGCGAAGAAGACTCAGGTCAAACCGGCGCCGGTAAAGAAGACGGCAGCGAAGAAGGCAGCTGCCAAGAAGACCGCCGCGGCAGCTCCGGTCATGACGGAAGCGGCGAGCAAAGCTCCGGCGGAGAAAAAGATAGGCGCGACGAAGGCGGCTGCGAAGAAGGCGACCGGGAAGAAGCCGGTCGCGGCGAAGGTGCCGGTGAAAAAGGCAGTGGAGAGTAGGGCTCCGATAAAGACGACGAACAAGGCGATTCGTGCGTGGGCGACCGCAGATGGCCGCGAGGTGTCCTCCCGCGGAAGGATTCCGGCCGAGATCGAGCAAGCCTTCCACGACGCTCAGACGCAGAAGGCTCAGGTCAAACCGGCGCCGGTAAAGAAGACGGCCGCAAACACGACAGCTGCCAAGAACATGACTGCGGCGGCGGCTCCCGTCAAGAGAGTAGCGGCGAGTAAGGCTCCGGCGAAGAAGACAGTCGCGACGACGACCGCCTCGACGAAGAAGGCCGGGAAGAAAACAGTCGCGACGAAGGCAACTTCGGAGAAAACGGCCGTAAAGAAGACGGCCGCGGCGAAGGCGCCGGTGCAAAGGGAAGTGGTGAGGAAGGCTCCGGCGAAGAAGCCGCCGAGGGAGATTCGTGAATGGGCGATCAAGGCAGGTCACGAGGTGTCCTCCCGCGGCCGGATTGCGGTCGAGATCGAGCGAGCATTCCATGATGCTCAGGCCGCGATGCCGGTCGCGTGACTTGCAACATGGCCCTGATGCACAGCGTGGCCATCCTGCCGGGAAGGCTACGAGCCTGTGGGGACCATGACCCTCGGCGGTGGGCAGTTGTCCGCCGTCGCAGCGGTGCCGGGGATGGGTGCGAGGTATCCCGGCGCACGTGACTTGACGATTCCCGCGCGGAATGGATCGGGAGGGTCGCATATGCGTTGGGGAACCGCCTGTGGCCGCGGTTTTCGGTATCTGAGCACCTACCGATGACACGATGGGCAGGTGGGGAGACAGAGCGGGATTTTCGGGGTTGTGGGTGTGGTCGTCGGGCTGGTTGCGGCGGTGGAGTTCGCCGCGTTTACTTCGCGGCCGTACGCGGTGGCGACGTCGTTCCGGCCGGAACTGACTGATCCATCGATTATTGCGGTGGCGGTCCTTGGTGGTGCCACGGTGGCCGGCGCCGCTTGCGGGGTGGTGCTGTGGCTGTCCGGGTGGCGGATGGTGCGGGACGCGGCGAGCGCGGATGAACGCTGCGGTCGGCGCACCTTTTTGCTGGGCCGGACCGTCGCCGCGGCCATGGCTGGTATCACGGTGGGGTTGTCGCCGATGCTGGTATTGCTGTATGCCGTCTTCACGGCCACGGTGGGCATCGCGGTGGAATGGGCAGTGGTGTTGGTGTTCTATGCCGGCAGTGCGGTGCTGGCGTATGGGTGCGCATTGCTGGGTGTGTGGTGGGTGCTGGCCGCGGCGGGCGATGATCGGCGCGCGGGAACCGTGCGGATGCTGGCGGTGTTGCTGCCGGTCGGTGCGTTGACGGCGACGGCCGCGGGTGTGGGCGTCGCTGGGTTGTTTGGGTATTCCACCGTCCCCGTGACGTTCGTGTGCGTTATCGCGGTGGTGGCCGCCGTGTTGACGGCCACGGTGGCGCTGGCTCGGGTGCTGACCCGGGCCCCGGCGGTGGGCGCCGGCGCCCGGTGACCTCACCCGCGGTACATGAGGGTGGCGGTACTCGGGCGCAGGTATCCACAAGGTTGTCCAGCCGGACCGCGGTGCGCCGAGCCGTGGCGCACCGCTCTCGGCCGGTACTTCTGGCCGGCCCAGGCATCCTCGAATCAGGGGTAGGTCGATATCGCGGGGTCGGGGTCGACGAATACCGGCTGCCTCTGGGACAACCGTGCACGGACGGCCTCGGACTGATTTGCGCTTCCGATGAGTCGATTAACGGCTATCTGCTCGGCGGCCAGCTGCTCAGCGAGGCTCACTCGTCCGGCTCTGTCGAGGAGTTTCTTTGCAGCGCGAATTGCGTCAGGGTTCCGCGCGGCGATGTTGTTCGCGAGTTCGAGCGCGGCCGATAGAGGTGACTCGTGCGGCTACTCGAGGATCATGTACGAGGCACTGGCCTCACCGCCAGCCCGTACATCCTGTTCATGGACGACGACATCGCCATCGAGCCGGATTCGATCCTGCGGGCGCTGGCGGTGTCCCGGTTCGCCAAGGCACCGATGCTGGTCGGCGGGCAGATGCTCAGCCTGCAGGAACGCGCGCACCTCCACACGATGGGTGAGGCGGTCGATCAGTCGACGTTCATGTGGACTGCTGCCCCGTTTTCGGGGTACGACCACGATTTCGCCGCGCACCCACTCACCGACACCGAGCACTCCCGCAACCTGCACCGGGTGGTCGACGTCGACTTCAACGGGTGGTCGACGTCGACTTCAACGGGTGGTGGATGTGCATGATTCCCCTCGCCGCGCTGCGGGCCGAGTATCCGGATGCGGTGGTGCTCGAGTCGGCGACCGCACTGCCCCGCGCCAGCGGCGATACCCTCCGGTCGGGAGCCCGGACTCCGACAAGGCTCGGGAAGATCGCGAGCCTGGCCGCGGCGGCGGCGAACAACCTCCGCCCGACCGATATCCGGCATCATCAGGTACCGCAGGCGAACTATGCACCGACCGAGGCGCGCTGGTTTCGCCTCGGTCGTATCGATGGCGTCACCGTGACCACTGCCGACGGCCGCGGCGTTGTTTACCGGCAGCGCGATCGGGGGCACCACCCGCTCATTGTTGCGCGAGTCCCTCACTCTGCATCGTCGACTCGACCACGAGTTCCCGGGGCTTCGGCAGCGTTACCGTGCGGCGGCTGCCGAGTTGGCGGGAAACACGAGATGGGAACAGATTTTCGGTGACGAGGACGCTGTTGCCCCCGGCTGAGACCCATGTCGTGGTGGTGACAACGGGGCCATCGACCCGCTGGCACCCTCGATGATGGCAAGGCCCCCGCGGACTCGGTGACCCTCTGCACTGGGCCTATGAAGCGCCGGCGGTGCTGTGCCTGTCGTCCGGTGTGGTTGATACGGTCCGGGCGTGTACAGCGTGGAGAGCGGTCGGACATTCACTGCGAAGCAAGGGCTCCCGTCCCCGGTGAGGAGAAGCCGGGAATTGCCGCCGGTGGTACCGGCGGAAGGGTTCGAGGTGTCGATGCGGGTGGGGTTTTCGTTCGGCGACGACCAGCTGGGGGAGCGTGGGTGGTTCGTGGACACGGGGATGCGTTGGACGAGGCTGTTGATCTGTGCGTGCAGAAGTTGACGGGCGGTGTGTGGGCGGAGACCTTCGCGTTTCGCCCGACGTTCGAGAATGTGGCGCGGTGGGCGTATGGCGAACTGTGTTCGAGCGTTCCGCAGCCGTCGTACGTCGAGCTCGACAACGAGACGATCGGCGTCACGACCAGGTACCTCGGTGCCGGCTGACCCGGTGTTCCGTCGGCGACGAGTCGGCGTTTCGTCCGTCCCACCCGGGGTAACGGACGAAAACGGTGTCGCGGTCGTGACTCGGTGTTGGGCATGAGGTCGGGTGCGAGTGACATTGATTGCCTCGGTTGCCCGGAACGGCGTCATCGGCCGCGATGGGGATCTGGCCTGGCGGGACCGCGATGATCTGCAACGGGTGAAGGGTTTGACGCTCGGGCGGACGCTGGTGATGGGGCGGCGCACGTTCGATTCCATTGGCAAGCCCCTTCCGGGTCGGCGCACGGTCGTCGTGACCCGCAGCACTGATTGGGCGCCGGCGGGTGTCACGGTGGTGGGTTCGATTCCCGAGGCTCTCGCGGCCGCGGGTGACGAAGAGGTCATCGGTTTCGGCGGGGGCGAGGTCTACGCTCAGCTGCTCGATAGCGCGGACTGTCTGGAGATCACCGAGATCGAGACCGATCTCGACGGGGATGTGGTGTTTCCGGACATCGAGCCCACTCGGTGGACGGAGACAGAGCGAATCCCACGGGACCGCTACAGCTGGGTCACCTATCGTCGAGCCGAGCCGCGATCAGCCCTCAGTAGCCCTCTTGGCGCAGGGTCTGCGGAGCTAAGGCCCAGGGCGGACCACTTCGGGGTGAGCCAGCCGGATCGTTGCTCAGGCAGGTCCGCACCCCGCCAGATCGCCATCTGAGGATCCGATTGCGGGAACCCTCTCTCTTGTCAAGCGAGGAGGCACCAAGCATTGGCTTGGTGCGGGTCGACTTGGGGAGCATTGACCCGCACCATTTCTCTTGCGCAACAGCCTGTCAGGGGCGAATCCGATGGATGTCCCGGGGGAAGAGGAGGGCGTATCGGATGTTGTCGACTTCGAGTAGTCGCGAGACCCACCGTTCTAGGGCGTGTCTCCCAATG
>NZ_LTCZ01000228.1:0-3191 GCF_001583455.1 Rhodococcus sp. LB1
TTGCGTGGCCACGCAACCACTACAGATCGGACCTTCATGACCTCCCCCGACCGCATCCTCATCGTCGACGGCGCCCGCACCCCCGTCGGCAGCTTCGGCGGCGTCTTCAAAGACGTGCCCGCCCACGAACTCGGCGCCACCGCCGCGAAAGCAGCCCTCGACCGGGCCGGTGTCGCTCCCGACACCATCGGCGAGGTCGTCATGGGCTGCATCGGCCAGGTCGGCCCCGACGCCTACAACGCCCGACGCGTCGCACTCGCCGCCGGCCTACCGAAAACCACCCCCGCCTACACCGTCAACCGACTCTGCGGCTCCGGCCTCCAAGCAGTATGGTCCGCAGCCATGCAAATCCAGTGGGGCGGACTCGACATCGCACTCGCCGGCGGCAACGACAACATGTCCCGGATGCCGTTCTACGACTTCGGTGCCCGAGCCGGCTACAAACTCGGTGACCGCCAACTCGTCGACGGCACCGTCGGCATGCTCACCGACCCCTTCCACGGCATCCACATGGGCGTCACCGCCGAAAACGTCGCCCGCAAATACCACGTCAGCCGCGAAGAACAGGACGAATTCGCCCTGCAATCGCAACACCGCGCCGCCACCGACGCCGCAAGAACCGCGTTCGCCGAGGAAATCACCCCCGTCGAGGTCGGCGGCCGCCGACCGGCCACCATCACGACGGACGAGCACCCCAAACCCGAGACCACCCTCGACACACTCGGAACGCTGCGCGCCGCCTTCGAAAAGGGTGGCACCGTCACCGCCGGCAATTCCTCCGGCATCAACGACGGCGGCGCCGCCCTCGTCCTGGCCCGCGAATCCACCGCACGCGAACGCGGCCTGACCGGCCTGGTCATCCTCGAGGCCGTCACCACCTCCGCCCTCGAACCCGACGTGATGGGCTACGCCCCGGTCCTCGCCCTGAAGAAACTGTTCGAACAGACCGGAACCACGCCCGGCGACATCGACACCATCGAACTCAACGAAGCCTTCGCCGCCCAGGCCGTCGCCGTCATCCGCGACGCCAAACTCGACCCGGACAAGACCAACCCCTACGGCGGCGCCATCGCACTCGGCCACCCCGTCGGCGCCACCGGCGCCATCCTCACCCTCCGCGTCGCCAAAGATCTCGTCCGACGCGACCTCGAACTCGGCATCGTCACCATGTGCATCGGCGGCGGCCAAGCCCTCGCCGCGTTGCTCCGCCGGGTCCACTGAACCCACCCCTCCCCACGACACCGTTCATACAGGCAGGTGTCGTGCATCCCGTGCACGCTGTCGCCGCCACCGGGGACAGCGTGCACGGACGCGTAGCGATCGCCAGCTCCGTTCACACAGAGCAGGTCGCCCCACCGTCACAGGTCATCGACACCCGACGTGGGCGGGCGCATGCCGACGTCACCGAGACCGCCGGCACCGCCGCGTCTCAGGCGATGTCGGGGTGGGCTGCGCACACCGACGCGGCATGTCGCCCGCTGCGATGCACATGCAGTCCGCGGTCCGAAATGAGTTCGTCCACCCCCCGCCGCCGACCCTGCGCATTCGGTGGAAGCGCGCCGGGGCGAGGGCAGCGGTCCAGGCGCAATACGCTCTCACTCAACGACATCGCGCCGCGCGTGGGATCTCCGGGGTGTCAGTATCCCGCGGGATGTGGTTCCCGACCGGCTCGCCCGCTCCAGCATGGGTGCCGGTCCGCGAAGGCATGCAGTAACAGGCGGATTACGTTGAACCCGGCGGCCTCGTTCACGCTCCGCGTCGAGGTGTCGTCCAACTGCGCGCGCCGCGAGTGGGACGACGACAAGTACGTGTCGGTGCGACTACACGGGCAGCACTACGGGGCCAACACCGTCCCAATTGAGACGGAATCCCGAGACACACCTACTCCGTGCCGGCACCAAACCAGCTCACTATCGAGAACCGGCACCGTGAATTGCGAAACGCCGTCGCCAGGCCAAAATCACAGGTACGACGCCAACCTCGAGCGCGATTGCAACGATTCCGATGCTGTGCGGACGTCCGGTCTGCCTCCACGACCACAGACGTGCCAGCCCCCCGATAAACACCGTCCCCAGGGCAGCTGTGACGGCGGTCGAGTCCTCCACCGTGCCCAATCGAGAGAGGATGATCGGCCCGACAGCAGCCTTGAACACGTTGGCGTATCGGAGTTCTCCGTCGATTACCGCAGAAACCTCTATGTTCCCGGGCACTGCATCCGCACCCAACAGAACCTGCTGCACTCCGCTGATGGTCGGGACCAACGCCATGAGCCCGAGGGTCCACTGCATACGGGTTCGGGTGCGGTCGCGCGTGGTCGTTGTCATTGACGTCTCTTCCCAGTCGGTTGCTTCATTTTTCGAGTAGGCGAAACGCGGTCGCGAGCCCGGCCGCGAGGATCTCATCGGACAGCGTCGGGTCCGACACCGCCCGCGACAACTGCAGGGTCCCGACCAGGCTCGACATCAGGCCGATCGCTATCGTTCGCGCCGCGGCTGCGTCGTCGATGTGGGTACGACTTGCAACGATGGTGATCATCGCCGAGATGCCATCCGTGAACGATTCCTGCACGATCGGTGTCGACCGACCGATTTCGCTGAGCAGGGCAGCGGAGGGGCATCCGTTCTCTCGCTGGTCACGATGACTCGCCGACAGATAGCCCTCGATGTAGGACTGCAACGAGTGGCCGTCGTCGGGTATCGCCCGCAGAGTATCCAGCTGCTTCGTCAGCTGATCGGCCAAGACCACCGCGACGAGTTCGTCCTTCGAGGCGAAGTGCGCGTAGAAGGCGCCGTTGGTCAGCCCGGCGTCGGACATCAACGCACTGACGCCTGCCCCGTCGATCCCGTCCTTCTTCAGACGTCGACCNGATGATCCTCCGTACTGCCGTGTCCTTGCCCTACCGCAGCCTATCCGATAACCTTACGATCATAATAGTATGAGCGTAATTCAATCGGGCTCTCACAGGCCAGGCTCACTTCCTTCGGATAGAGGACAGACATGGCAACCAACCACGGCGCACCAGCCGACACCCGCACCTGGATCACGGTCCCGACCAAATCCGTCCTCGCCGGCGGTGTGAACTTCGCTTACCGCGAGCTCGGCCCCACGGGAGGCGTGCCCGTGGTGTTCCTGCACCACTTCGCCGCCGTTCTGGACGACTGGGACCCCCGAATCATCGACGGCATCGCCGC
>NZ_LTCZ01000229.1:0-15601 GCF_001583455.1 Rhodococcus sp. LB1
GTCGGCGGCACCTACAAACGATTTTTGAGTAGTGAGGGGTTTGAATAGTGACAATCACCGATGTGGATTTGACGGCTATGTGTTTGATTGGTGGTCGGTGGGTGCCGGGGTCGGGAGCGGATGCCATCGAGGTGTTCAATCCTGCGACGGGGCAGGTGATTACGGAGTTGGTGCCGGCGACGATCGAGGATGCGGAGGCGGCCGTGGTGGCTGCGTCTCGTGCCTTCGCCGACTGGGGTTCGCGGCCGTTGTCGGAGCGGGTGCGGTTTTTGTATCGGATGAAGGTGATCCTCGAGGACAATGTCGAGTCGTTGGCGCGCACGATCACGATCGATCAGGGTAAGACGTTGGATGAGGCGCGCGGTGAGGTGGGGCGGGCCGTCGATTTCTTGGAGACGGCGATTGCGGCTCCGATGCTGTATCACAGCGACGCCGTGAACGTCACCACTGGTTTGGATGCGCGGCGGGTGCGGGAGCCGTTGGGGGTGTGTGTGGCGGTGACGCCGTCGAACTTCCCGGTGATGAACACGGTGCAGTTCTCGGCGTGGGCTCTGGTCACCGGTAATGCGTTGATCATCAAGGCGTCCGAGCAGGATCCGCTCGCGTCCACCGCGGCGATTCGGTTGCTGCAGCAGGCGGGTCTGCCGGATGGGGTGCTGAACTTGGTGCACGGCCGGGCGGATGTGGTCAAGCACCTGATCGCCCACCCGTCGGTGGTGGCGGTTTCGTGCATCACGTCGTCGCCGACGGCGCGGGCGATCTACGGGGCGGCGGCAGCGGCCGGGAAGCGGGTGCAGGCCAATGGTGGTGCGAAGAATCCGATCGTGGTGGCCCCGGATGCGGATCTCGATAGGGCGGCGGCCGGGATCGTGTCCTCGTCCTATGGGATGGCGGGTCAGCGGTGCCTGGCGGGGAGTCGGGTCGTGGTGGTCGGTGACGTCTACGGCGATTTGATGGACCGTGTGGTGGCGTTGGCCGATCAGTTGGTGGTCGGTGACGGTATGGCCGAGGGTGTGACGATGGGCCCGGTCGTCAGCGCCGAGAGCAAGGAGCGGATCCTGGCGGCGCTGGGGGAGGCGGAGGATCTGGGTGCGACGTTCGTCCTCGATGGTCGGAACGTGAAGCCGGTGGGTGGGGCGGGGTCGGAGAACGGCTATTTCATCGGGCCGACGATCGTTGCCGATTTGGATCCGCGGCACGGGGTGGAGGGTCGGGAGTTGTTCGGTCCGGTGATCAATGTGCATCGGGTGGACACGCTCGCGGAGGCGATCGCGTTGTCGAATGACACCGAGTTCGGTAACGCTGCAGCGGTGTTCACCAGCTCTGGTGCGGTGGCGGTGGAGTTTGAGCGGGGTATTCGGGCCGGCAATGTCGGGATCAATGCGTTTCCGGCGCCGCCGGCGAATGTGACGATGGGCGGGTACGGTGCCTCGTTCTACGGTGACCTGCATGTGTGTGGTGCTGCGCCGTTGGATTTCTTCACCGATCAGAAACTGGTCGTCACCCGATGGTGAGCACCATGCGGCGAACCAGTGGGAACGCGACATGAACTCCGCGGTCGTCATCGAAACAGATCTCTAAACTCGACGACGAAACCCACTCGAAAAATCGCTCTATACAAGATCAAACGAAGTTGCGCGGCAGTCTTTGCGCTTGAGGTCACCGCGCATCCAGTGGGGGAACAGACTCAGAAACGTCTCACACACCGTGAGAAATTTGACGGCGGCACGCCATACAGGGGCTGGCCTGATTCGTATAGATGAATTGCCTTTGGCAAGGAATCTCTTATGGAATCAAGAGGCAACCGCGTCTTACCACTCCACTCTCAGGTAGAAGGATGCCAATGTACCTTGATCAAGTTTCTATGGCGGCACAGCTTCCGACGGTGGTCTACATTATCGGGCTGATCGCCATCTTGCTGGCCATAGCCGGGATACTTCTATTCGACGCCGGCCTTAGTCGCGCAGGAAACGTAATGCACACGTTGACGCAAAAGCTTGTCGCCGCATTCGTTGCTGCGGCGGGTATGTCACTGATCGGATTCGCCATCTGGGTCACGCAGTTCAACCAGGCTTTCGGTGTTGCAAATCCGCTCGGCCAGGCGATCAAGTCGTGGTGGCTCGGAGGAACGGGCATCAACACCCTACCCCAGGATCTCGATCCAGCGGTCGTGCCGAATGCTGACTCCTTCCAGGCCTTTTACGCGCTCTTCATTCTCTTCGCCGCCTTCTTCGCGGCGCTGTTGGCCGGGTCTGTGATCGAGCGGGTCAAAACAAGTTCCTTGGCGTTGATCGCATTACTCTTCGGGGCTGTAGTCATCCCGGTCGCTGGGTACCTGGTCTACGGCTCTGTCGGGCCGCTGTCCAACGCCGGTACCCACGACTTCGGCGGTGCATTCTTCTATATCTTGCTTGGGTGTTGGGCGCTCGTATTGGTGTGGCGAGCCAGGCCAAGGGTGGGTGTTTTCGACGGCACCGCGACCGAGCCTGCGATCCCGCACAACATGTTGTATGTAGTGGTCGGAATGGTCCTCTTCCTTGCCGGAATCTGCGGCTATGCGCTTACCAACGGGTACCTGGTACCCGGATCCGGATACTTCGGGATCACCCTCAACGAGAGCGGCATGGGGCTGATTGTCACGAATCTCATGATGGCCTTCGCGGCCTCGGCGATCGGCGGCCTGCTGGTCTGGAAGATAGGGAAACACCCGTACTTCTTCTTGGTGTCACCGGTGGCCGGCTGGATCTCGGTGTCGGGGCTGATCGACGTCGTCAAGCCCTGGCAGGCAGGTCTGACCGCCGTGTTTGCGCCGTTTATCCTGCTCGGTGGTTACAAGCTGATGATCAGGCTCAGGCTGGACGACCTCAAAGTTGTACCACTTACGCTGGGCCCGGGAATCTACAGCGCTTTGATGGCCGCGGTGTTGGCAGGTGGCGTCAAGCAGGGTGGCTACTTTGGAATTACCCAGGGTGAGTACGCCTTCCAGCACGCCTCGATCAACATCGGACATCAATTGTACGGAGTTATCGTTTTCCTGGCGCTCGGTCTCGCGTCGGCTCTTCTCGTGGTCTTCGTGGTCGAGAAGACCATCGGGCTGCGTGACGGGCGAGTCGATGAAGGCCTGGAGGCGAAACTGGATCGCGCAGTCATTGGCGAGGTTGCATATCCTGACCGGACACCTGCAGGGCTACAACAAGCGGACGTATCCGACAAACCGGCTGCCGAGGTCAGCTTAGTGCCTTGACGGCACGCTAGAACTATTCATTCGCCTGAGCAGAATGAACGCGTCACCTGGATGCGGGTTGGGATCGCCAACAGAGCGCCGACACGACGCGTTCATCGCTGCTGCGGTACTGTTCAGCGCGCCTGATGGAAGTCGATCAGCGAGCCTTCGGCAGGTCACGGATTGTCCCGGGGAAGGTGTTTACTGAGCCGCCGGCCGGTGAGCACTGTTCGCGCCCGGAGTGAGCGTCGATTCCTAGGGTTAGATCGTGCCCGGGCCGGTCGGTGAGGTCGCGTGTAGCGCTGACGGGGTGTCGTGCCGTGTGAGCATTGATCCATTGGTTGCCGTCGGGTGACTCTGGGCTCGAACAGGTTTCACCATTCTAAGAGAACCGCAGGAGGTGATCGATGATCTTCGTCGGAGACGACTGGGCGAAGACCATCTCGACGTGCACCTGATGGATGACGTCGACCGGCGGCTGTCGTCGCGTCGGCTGCCGGACGGGCTGGCCGGCATCCGTGAACTGCACGAACTGGTAGCCGCCCACGCCGAAGAGACAGGGCAGGTCGTGGTCGGCATCGAAACCGACCGCGGCCTGTGGGTGCAGGCGCTGACGGCGGCCGGATACCAGGTGTACGCGGTCAACCCACTCGCGGTCCCTCGTCGAGTGACTCGAGACGGTCTCTCGAAGAGTCACGCGATGGCCGCCTTCGTGGGCTACGACGCGCTGGTGAGACTTGGAGCCAGTTCGTGCACAATCCGCGTGATGCCGCGACGAGGAACGCTTCCGGTGCCAACCTCGTCGTCATGGGCGCGGCCTCGAGGGCGGAGACCGAACCTTCACCACTACAACACGCTCACGCGTTCTCGGTTACGAACCATGCCGCGATCTGGGCGCGGGAGTTGAATCCGAGTTTGGTGAGGAGGTGTTCCACATGACCCTGTGCGGTCCGCGGCGATATGGTCAGTCTGGTCGCGATCTGACGATTGGTTAGCCCTTCGGCGACGAGCGCAGCGACTTCGCGTTCACGGGTGGTCAACCGGACAGACGGCTGGCCGGATTGTGACGAGTGCGGTCGTTGCGAGGACACCACAGCCTCCCCCTCGAGCGCGTAGGTGATTGCGCCATCCGTGTCGAACTGGCAGCCCTTGCTACGAGCTGCGCTGAAGGTGCTGGTGCCGAGTTCGCGAGAGGCGTCGGTCACACATCGGTCGTGTTGCTCGTTGAGGGCGGTGAACAGCAGTGGGCTACTCCCGACGGAATGCGCGAAGTTCGCCGCGGCGCCCAGAAGTGTGGCGGATCGTTGAAACTGTCGCTCCTCGCCCGCTGTCCACGCGAGCGCCTCGAGGCACACCGCCGCGGCCAAGCGGTCGTCCACACGTCGAATCAGTACCAACGCTTCTTTCAGAAGCCTGCTCGCCCGTTCCAACTCGCCTCGGCGAATAATGGCCACGCCCATCGCCCACAGGGTGTACGACCGGTACATGGTCTCGTCGTGAGCTGCCGTAACGGAAAGAGCATCGTTGAAACACGCGATCGCCTGATTGGACTCTCCGAGCAGATCGTAACCCACGCCTAGCATCACGAGGATCCAAACATGTTGTGTAAGATCATGATCGGTGGACAATGCGGCGCGCGCCTTTTCGAGTTCGGCGCACGCAGGAGTGAGGTCGCCCTTGTAGACTCCGACCACGCCTTCGGCGCGGGAGAGAAAAATGTGGACAACGGGGTTTGTCGTTTCCTCGGCCAGCGAGCGTGCCTCCTCCATTATGGTCGACGCAGTGTCGAAGTCTCGTTGTACCGCAGCGAGCGAGCTCGCAGCGTAGAGCGCTTTGATCCTGGTGGCGGGATACTGCCCCGCCTCGCACGCCAGTAGACGGTCGAGCCAGTATCTGCCCTCGTTGAACAGGCTGTGGGAGAACCAGAACGCGAATAGAGAAGAGGCGATATCGAGACCCTTTTCGGGGGCGTCGCCCACGGAAAACTCCATTGCCTCACGTAGGTTCGACTGCTCACGGGTCAGTTGCGTGATCCACTCGAGTTGGCGGGGGCTGATCCAATCGGCTGCCGCGCCAGCGGACAGCTGCCGACACCATTCTCGATGCTCACGGCGCAGTTGCTGAAGTTCGCCCGACGCCTGCGCCTTCTCTTTGCCGTAGACGCGCAGGATCTCGAGCATCCGGAATCGCACATCCCGGCCGACCTCTTCCCGCATCAGGATCGACTTGTCCACCAGAGAGGTCAGCGTGTCCAGGAACTCGTCGGACGAGATGTCGCGGCTGCAGATAGTCTCTGCCGCGGTGAGTTCGAAGTGACCCGCGAACACCGACAACCGGGACCACACGAGTCGTTCCTGCGGTGAGCACAGCTCGTAGCTCCAGTCGATACACAATCGCATCGTTCTCTGTCTAGGCGGTCCGACCCAGTGCCCGCGGGACAACACTTCGTAGCGGTCCCTCAGCCGATCCCGAATCTGCTCGGGGGACATCGCCCGCAATCGTGCGGCCGCCAACTCGATCGGCAGGGGCAGACCGTCCAGTTGCCGGCAGATCTGCGCGACCGTGCTCGTGTTGTCTTCGGTCAGAGCGAAGGTGGGAACGGCAGCAGCGGCCCGGTCGGCGAACAGCCGTACGGCGTCGAACTGGGGAAGGCCTTCCGGTGTCGTCGGGCGGCTGTCGGTGGGGACGCTGAGTGGTGGAACGCGAAGAACGGCTTCCCCGCTGATTCCCAGTGGCTCGCGGCTGGTGGTGAGGATGTAGAGGTTGGGACAGAAGTGCAGAAGTTGGTCGACGACTTCTGCCGTCTTCTCCAGCACTTGCTCACAATTATCGAGCACCAAAAGCAACTTCTGCGAGCCTAGAAACTCTTGCAGAATCTCGATGAGCGGTCGCGCCGTCTGATTGCGTAGCCCGAGTTCGGATGCGACGACGACCACGACGAGCGAGTCGTCCTCGACGGCGCCGAGCTTGACTATCCGCACACCGTCAGTGAACGCTGCCTGTACCTTCGCCGCCACACGCAGCGCCAGCCGAGTCTTGCCGACCCCACCGATACCGGTGAGGGTGACAAGGCGCGACACCCCGAGCAGTCCTCGTGCCTGAGCGAGCTCGTGACGACGACCGACGAAGCTGGTCAACTCCAGAGGAAGATCACCCTGCGCGGACTTGCCGACACCGGGCATGGAGTGCGATCGATGCTCTCTCGACCCGGCGGACCCACCTCCCGGATCGACGCGGACCGCCATCACATCCATCGGAAATCCGTAGCGTGCCTGGATGCCCCGAAGTTCGTCACCGAACACAGCAGCAGTGGGCTGGCGCTGGTGTGGCTCGGCAGCCATTGCACGTTCGATAACGGTGCTGACGTCATCGGGGATTCCGGCGATCCGTGGGTCTGGGACCGGATCGGTCGTGACCCGCAGAAACTGCGCGATCATGTTCTCTCCGCTGCGACGTTCGAATGCGGCATGACCAGTGAGGGCGCAGAATACGGTGGCGCCGAGACCGTAGATGTCGGACGCCGCGCTCGGCTCGTCCCCCCGCAACACTTCAGGTGCGGTGAAGGCGGGCGATCCGGTGATTACACGCTTGGTGGTGGTGAATCCGCCAGGTATATGTGCAATTCCGAAATCAGTTAAGGCGGGCTCGGCATAGTCGGTGAGCAGGATGTTCGCAGGTTTGACGTCACGGTGAATGATCCCGAGGCGGTGGGCGTTCTCCAATGCTCCGGCGATACGTATCCCGATCCGGAGAGCCTCGTCCAGTGGAAGTGAACCCTGACGGCCAATCCATGCTTGCAGTGAGCCCTGGGCATGGAATTGCATCACCAGGTACGGCCGCCCACTTCCCGTGGTGCCCACCTGCAGCACGTTCACGATGTTGGGATTGCCGGTGAGTCTCCCCATCGCCCGCTGCTCCCGGAAAAACCGCGCGCGGTTCTCGTCGTCCAGTTCCGAGGTCATCACCTTCACGGCAATCGTGCGATCGAGGGAACGCTGCCGGCACCGGAACACGACACCGAACCCGCCGCGGCCGATCTCTCGGGGGTCGTCGAATCCGGCGTCTCGGAGCTCCGTAGCGACGACGTGCACTTCGTCGCGTTGGGTCGATAACGGATCGTTCTCAGCCGGCGGCATGGCTCACTCCGTCGGCATATCCATCACGTAACACCGGAACGTACCTGCCACCTCAATCACCTCTGTAGAGTCCTCCAAGGATATCGCGCGGCGAAGATGCGATCTGCCTCGGCGCGGATCGTCGCAGAGTCGGTCAGGCCGACCCGGACCAAGCCGAGTTCGGTCTTGTGGATCACACCGGGCACACTGCCCTTCAATGCCACGGGGCCGATACGCCTTGCGTGTGGTCGACCGTGCTCTGGGGTCGCGGGCTAGCGGGGTTGGTCCTGATCGTCCGGTATCGCGGCGATTCCGGACGATCAGGAGGTCCACTACTTGACTGGCCAGGTCGTGGACGTCCTCTTCGGTCTGTCCCTCGATCTTTCGGTACCAGACGTCGACGGCGTTGAGGTTGCTCAGCAGGGTTCGGGTGGCGAGTGCATCGTTGACGTTGCGTAGGGAGCCGTCCGCTATTCCCTCGGTGATGACGTGGTGGAACATGCGTTCGTAGTCACGTCTGAGTTCGTTGAGGGCGGCCAGCGCGTCACGCTGTCGGACCCTCAGCGCAGTTGATGCCTGATCGCGCACTCCTTGGTGGACCACGTGGTGGTATCCGAGATCGGTCATCAGGTTCTCCACGTGAGCGATCGACATCGCCACGAGTCGCTGGCGTCCGGTCCCGGGTGCGCCCACGTACGGTTCGACCCGCTCCCGTACACGGCGCATTCCGTCCTCGTACACCGCGAGGAAGATGCCGCCTCGAACGTCCGCCTGTCCGTGGGCGCCGACGGACGTTCGCATCAGGGCTGTAGTTTGGTCCGTCCTGCACAGACCCGGGCTGGTGTCAGCTCCCTTCGGAGTGAGCCGCCAGGTTCTCCCGGAAGAACGGGGTAGCTTCCGCCACGGCGTGGTCGACGTACTTCGGCACGTCGTAGAAGTCCATGTGGGCGCCGCCCTCGACGACCACCAGCTTTTTGGGGCTGCGGACCCGGCCGTGCAGTTCGGTGGACATCCACAGTGAACCGGCCTCGCTGCCCGCCACGATGAGCAGCGGTGCGGTGAACAGGTCCTCGACGAGGTGGAACGCGTCGAACGTGAAGATCCGCGAGATGCTCTTGGCGAACAGCTGCTTGTTCTTCGCGTTCGGGTGCTGCGCCCGCGGCGTGAGGTAGTAGTCGTGCGCCTCGACCAGGTCGCGTGGGGTGTCTTCGTCCGGCTGCTCCGGGACGTACGGGATGTACGCCGGGTCCGCACCTTGGGCCTCGGCGGTCCGCTGCTGAGCGACTGCCTCCAGCGTGGGCACCGCGGCCGCGTCGGAGTCGGTTCCGTACCACCCTCGTCGGAACGAGGTGCCGATGTTCAGGGCACTGACGGTGGTGACGGCCTTGATCCGGTAGTCGGTCAGGGCCGCGTTTACGGCGTACCCGCCGCCGGCGCAGATCCCGAGGACGCCGATCCGCTCAGCGTCGACGTAGTCCAGGCTCTGCAGGAAGTCGACGGCGGCGCGGACGTCCTCCACCCGCGCGAACGGGTCCTCGAGGTGGTGCGGCTCGCCGCCGCTCTCGCCCTGGAACGAGGCGTCGTAGGCCAGGGCGACGAAGCCCTCCTCGGCCATCTTCGCGGCGTACAGGCCCGCGGTCTGCTCTTTCACGCCGCCGCCCGGGTGCACGGTGACGATGGCCGGGTAGCTGCCCTGCGGATCGAAGTCGACGGGGAGATGCAGGTTGCCGGCCATGGTGATCGGGCCGTTGGGGATGGTGATGCTGTCCATTGCTGGGTCCTTCTGGTAGTGGTGTGGTGCTCGTTCGGTCAGAGGTGCTTGTTGTAGAAAGGGACGAGGGCGTCGAGGGCCTGCCCGACCGGCTCGGGCTTGTCGTACAGGTCGTAGTGCGACCAGCCTTCGGCCACCACGAGCTGCTTCGTCTCGGAACGCGCGCGTCGGTAGATCTCGAGGCCGTCGCGGTAGGAGCCGAACGCGCCAGGCTTGTCGCCGACGACGACGCACAACGGCTGGGTGAGCAACACCTCGGCGTGGGTGAACGCGTCCCATCCATACCCCGCCGCCCTTCGGGACACGAGGCTTCGGGTCGCGCCGTTCGGCTTCTCGCCTCGACTGGTCTTGTAGTACTCGGTTGCCTCGACGACATCGAGGCCCATTCCGGCCGCGGCGTCCGCGGTGGGGGGTAGCAGGTTCTCCACGTTCGGCTCGGCGCCACGGACCTCGGCGGTGCGCTGCGCGGCGATCGCCTCCAATGTCGCGATAGGTTCGTAGCCGCTGAACGCCTCGTGCAGCAGGTGTCCGAAATTCACGCCCACGACACCGCCGACGACCTTGATCCGCCGTTCCGTCGTCGCCGCGCTGATGGCGTACCCACCACCGCCGCAGATACCGAGCACGCCGATCCGGTCGGCGTCCACGTACGGCAGCGTGACGAGGTGGTCGATGACGTAGCTGAAGTCATGGACCCGTTGCGTGGGGTCTTCGATGAACCGGGGCTCGCCGCCGCTGGCGCCCTGGAAGCTGGCGTCGAACGCGATCACCACGTAGCCGGCGTCGGCGAGGGCGGTGCCGTACACGTTTCCGGCGGTCTGCTCCTTGCAGCTGCCGATCGGATGCGCGCTGATCACGGCCGGGTACTGCTTCGACTCGTCGAAGTCCGGCGGGAAGTAGATGTCTGCAGCGATGTCCCAGTACGGCGTCTTCACGCTGACGGTCTCGATCGCGTTCGTGGTCATGCGCTCATTCCCTTCGTCGTCCGGCGGAGCCCACCGGCCGGTCTGAATCTCGATACTCGGTTCGGGGGTCCCGACCGCGGCTCACACCACTCTGCTGCGATCCGCACCCCCGAACCAGAGGCCGGTTATCGGGGGTACCCGCAGCCCCTCCCACGGGCTGCCGACCGTCCCTAAGCTGGTGATATGGAAATCGCCAAGGAGATCAAGGACTTCCTGACGACCCGCCGCGCACGCATCACGCCCGACCAGGTGGGCCTGCCCACGGGCGGTCGGCGCCGCGTCGCGGGGCTGCGCCGGGAGGAAGTCGCGATGCTCGCCGGAGTCAGCGCCGAGTACTACGTGCAGATCGAACGTGGCGGCGTCGGAGGGGTGTCGGACGAGGTGCTACACGCGATTGCCACCGCGCTGCGGCTCGACGACGAGGAGACCGAGCACCTGTTCACTCTCGCTCGCGCTACGACCACCAAACCGCGCCGCCGAAACACTTCCCGGGCGCGCGTGGAGGTCCCCGAGCCGGTCCAGGCGCTCGTCGACGCGATGCTCACCGCGCCCGCCGTGGTCCAGAACGGCCACCTCGACATCGTCGCGGTCAATGCCCTCGGCCGCGCCCTGTACGCCGACGTGTTCGACCGCTCGGACGGCGTGCCCAACCTCGCCCGCTTCATCTTCCTCGACCGCCGCGCCGACGAAACGTTCCCCGACTGGAACCACGCGGCCGACGACGCGGTCGCGATACTCCGGGCCGAGGCGGCGCGGTCCCCGTACTCGGGAGCGATCACCGGCCTCGTCGGCGAGTTGGCCACTCGCAGCGACGAGTTCCGCACGCGCTGGGCGGCGCACGACATCAAAGCACACCGGCGGGGCACCAAGCGCTTCCATCATCCCGTTGTCGGGGACCTGACTCTGCGTTTCGAGGCGCTCGAGGTTGCCAGTGCGGCTGGTCTCACCCTGTTCGGATTCACCGCCGAGCCTGGTTCTCCCTCCGAGGAGTCCCTCCGCCTGCTCTCCAGCTGGGCCGCCTCCGACAGGCCCGAACATCAGCATTCCTGAAGTCCGGGAAGGAGAGTCGGCTGCCGTCGACGTGGCCTCACCCCGGTGGGCTCACTATCGTTCGGCGGCGGGCTCGTCGTGGGGCTCTCGGTTCAAGTGGACGGCCAGCACGAGGAGAATGAGGACCAGCGCGACGACGACGGCGTAGGCCGGTAGCCAGAAGGCCGCGATGGCTGCCAGCCCGAGTACCGCGGCGCCGACCGCCCGCGGGATCCAGCCGGTGCCGGTGGTGATGCGAAAGTAGAAAGCGTGTGCGAGCAGGTAGATCGCCGGACCTGCGAGCATCAGCACACCGCCCACCCCCGCTCGCGCGGCGCCGGTATGCGCGAGCACCGTTTCACTTCCCGCGGCGAACATGACGAGGCCGGTGACGACGCCGTAGATCACGTTGATCCCGATGTGCACGGATCGGATCGGATTCTCGGTGGCTGCGATATGGCTTTCCACGAGTTGTTCGGCCCGCCCGAAGTAGACCGCCCACAGGCAGACGAGGGCGACGAAGCAACCTGCGGCGAGCACGAGCGTGAGGGCATCGGAATGATGTGCGGCAATCACGCGGCCCAGGGTCAGCACCGTTTCGCCCAGAAGGATGATGAGGAACAGCCGCATGCGCTCCAGCATGTGTTCGGCGTCGAACGGAAGTTGCCGCGTTCGTGTCGCCCCGCCCGGCACAGGGTGCGCGGTCCACGTTCCGACGAGGTCGATGAGCGCCGCCACGGCCCAGCACCACATACGCCACTGCGTGTCCAGTGCGGCACCGGCCACCCAGAAGGGTGCGGAGACCGCGAACCAGATCAACACGTGGAGGAAATGCCGGCGAAGAAGGGGAGTGGGGGCGGTGGCCGCCGCATAGATTGCGGGGCCGTTCAGCGCCAACAGCATCGGGACGACGAACAGCCACGGACTGTCGTCGAAAGCGTGCCCGATGCCTGCGTTCATGAACAACCCCAGGCCCATCACCGTGATCGTCACGACCCTCGTACCGGTGCGCTCGATGTCGAGCAGTGTGACCTCGAAGGTGGTGAAGACCCAGACACCGCACACTGCAACGAGCGCCACCAGGGTCTCGGCGGCACCGCCCCAGGTCAGATGATCGACGAGATGATGGGTGAGCTGACCGATCGCCAGCACGAACACCAGGTCGAAGAAGAGTTCGAGTGGCGAAACCTCGCGATGGGCGCTGCGCGCTTCCCGGACCATCATGGATGCCTCCTCGGCGCAGAATCCTATCCGGCGGGGTCGAGCCGGACGGTCGTTTCGGCGGCGGTGGGGGGCCAACGCTGTCGGCCCCTATACCGAGACACGAGTCCCCCGTGATGCAAGCGGGTACCGCCATGACCATGCGCGTGGCCTTGAACATGCTGAATCGTTCTTGCGATTACCGAAGCGCAGCAAGCACAGTGGTCATGGTGACCGCGACGAGGAGCAGCATGTAACCGACCGCGTGCACGCGGTCGGGCAGACGGGGTGGACGCCGCCTCAGCGTGACGATCACCGGAAGTGCGCCGAGGAGCAGCGCCAGGGCCGCGGCCAGATCGACGGATCCGACCAGGGCGGCCCCGGCAGGCGATCCGGGACCGCGGCTGACGAGAAAGATCAGGGCCGCGGGCAGGCTGATGGCGAGGGTCAGCGGGTTTGCAAGGGCGGTGGCGACACCCATCCCCAGTCCGGACCGGCGCAGGAGAGGCACCGTCATGACACTGCCGCCGACGCCGAGAAATGCTGCGCTCGCGCCGATCGGTAGCCCGAGCGAGGTCGGTATGGCGAACCGTTGCCGAGAGTCGATCGTGTGCCGCGCCGTCGGACGGAAGAAGCCCGGTCGCATCAGGACATCAACGATCGTCCCGACGAGATAAATGACGAACCCCCACTGGATGATTGCGCCGGGAACGAGCCGGGCAAGCAACGCGCCTACCACGCCTCCGAGGCCGAGAAGTGCAAGCAGGCAACGAGAGTCACGCAAGTGACGCAGCACCGTGCGGGAGGTTGCAGACGTGGCGACGGCGGCATTCACCACCATTACCGCCGCGGATGTTGCGACTGCGACCCGAGCGGCCGAGTCGCCGAGCCCTGCTTCCGCCCACAGGACGACCGGGACGGTCACGAACCCGCCGCCGAAACCGAACAGGACGGTGGTCAACCCGGTCACGAGGCCGACGAGAACGAGAACGAACATATCCATTCGGTCCAGTTCACCGTATCGGTGTAGCGGCGACAATCGAATGTTAGTCGATTTCTTTCGAGAGTCAGCCGGTAGGTTGGGTGTCGTGAGAAATGTCCCCCTCAGCGACGTCGACGGTGTCGAGCGGGACGTGCTCCCGATCGCGACCGACTATCCGGCCGGCTTCGTGCTGGACTGGCACGAACACCGTCGTGCGCAGTTCCTCTACGGAGCTACAGGAACAATGGTCGTCGAGACCGACAACGGCACCTGGACGGTCCCCACCGCTCAGGGCGTCATGATTCCGCCGGCCACACGGCATCGGGTACGGATGCTCGGTGTGAGTACGAGCAGTCTCTACATCGAACCTGCTGCGGTGCCATGGTGGCCCATGGTGTGCGTCGTGGTCGAGGTGTCATCGCTGCTCCGCGAACTGCTCCTCGCCGCCGCCGATCTATCCGCCGAGTACGACCGCGCCGGCAGGGAGGGTGCCATCGCGGCACTGCTGCTGTTCGAGCTGGCAACGCTCAGGTCGCTTCCCCTGCACCTGACGCTGCCGATGTCGGCCGACCTGGTCGCGCTGTGCCGGTCCTATCTCGGCAAGCCGGAGGTCGGCGTGACGAACGCCGAGTGGGCGGGCCGAGTGGCGATGAGCGAACGCGCCTTCACCCGGCGATTCCTACGCGAGGTCGGGGTCAGTCCGGCGGCTTGGCGCCTGCGGGCTCGGTTGCTGGCAGCCATCCCGATGCTGCGCTCGCAGCCGGTGACTCGGGTCGCCTCGACTCTCGGTTACGCATCTCCCGCAGCGTTCTCCTTCGCCTTCAGCCGCGAGTTCGGAATGGCGCCGTCCGCTGCAGGCCGCCGCGAGGACACGAACCGGTGAGTTGCCGGGCACGTCGGGTCGAGGTCGTCACGGTTCAGCCGATCCCGGCGGGTTCGGAACGTCGGACAGCGTGCCCACCGAACTGGCTACGCAGCGCAGAAACTGCTTTCATGGCGGGCGAATCGTGTTGTCGGGACGCGAACCGCGCGAACAGTGCGGCGGAGATCACCGGCGCCGGAACCGCGTGTGCGATAGCTTGTTCGACGGTCCAGCGGCCTTCGCCGGAATCCTCGGTGTAGCCGGAGATCGCGGCCAGGTCGGGATCCTCGGACAGGGCCTGCGCCAGGAGGTCGAGAAGCCAGGACCGCACGACGGTGCCCTTCGACCAGGCACGCAGGACTGCGGGCACGTCCGCGATCGAGTCCTCGGCGGCGAGCAGCTCGTAGCCCTCGGCGTAGGCCTGCATCAGCCCGTATTCGACGCCGTTGTGCACCATCTTCGCGTAGTGTCCGGCGCCGACCGGGCCGGCGTGGACGAACGAGTCCTCCCGCTCCCCGTCCGGTCGCAGTGCGTCGAAGACCGGCATCAACCGGTCGATGTCGGCGGCGTCGCCGCCGGCCATCAGCGCGTACCCGTTCCGTCGCCCCCACACTCCACCGGAGACGCCGCAGTCGAGGTAGCGGATGCCGTGTTCGGCGAGGATGTCCGCGTTGATCGTGTCGTCGGTGAATCGGGAGTTGCCGCCGTCGACGACGAGGTCACCGGGTGCAAGCAGGAGGGAAAGCTGCCCGATCACCTGACGGGTCGGGGTGCCGGCGGGCACCATCACCCACATCGCCCGCGGCGTCGGAAGCGACTCGACCAACGCTTCGAGGCTGTCCACATCGCTGTCGGCGGCGTTCGGGTCGTATCCGACCGCGTCGAGTCCGCGTTCACGCAACCGCTCACGCATGTTCAGTCCCATTTTGCCCAGACCGACCAGTCCCAGTTTCATCGTCACCGTTCCACTTTCGATGTGCAGTGTCTTGCCATAGGTCTATGTCTACGGGGGATTCGGGGCCGCCTCACCTGACCGGTCGGACAGCCGTCACTGGCCGCTCGGCCAAGTGCGTTACGTTGCCGGGCCTTCGACACTGGTATTCGACGCATTGTCCGAATGCGCGTGTGGTGGAGCGAAAGACGGAGTGCAACAGAAGTGACCGTGTCTGAAGTGCAGGAGAGGGACCCGCTGGCAGCGGGCTCGGACGGCCGGCTCGGTGAGGCGTTGATCGGCGATGCCGGTCAGGTCACCGACCCGGCATCGATGGTGATCTTCGGAATCACCGGTGATCTCGCCCGCAAGAAGTTGGTCCCGGCCATCTACGACCTCGCGCACGGTGGCCAGCTGCCACCGGACTTCGATCTCGTCGGCTTCGCTCGCGACAGCACACACGCCGAAACCCGGCTTCGCGAGGCAGTGATCGCGCACGCGCGCACACCATTCGACCCGGTGG